>JAQVPT010000022.1 GCA_028701945.1 Bacteroidales bacterium | reverse complement strand
TTTAAAATTATCTACTTCAATTTCTTTAAGGGGTATAATTACTGACATATATTTATAAATTTTCAAACCATTGTTTTTTTATTTTAACATTTTCTATTTGTTCGACTTCTACACCTAAATTTAAATGTTTTAATTTTTGAACAAAATCCACACCGTCAACTAAATCAATATTTGGAGCACCGTCTCTTCTCGCTTCTAAAATAGCATCTCTAGTAAAAGTGCCAGTTGTCAAAACTAATCCTTTATCTGCTCTTCCAACCATTGCTCCTCTGAAATCTCTAATAACAGATGACGAAACACTTTTTGCAAATCTTTTTGCTTGAAAAACAACATGAAAAGATAAAGTGCCATTAATTTTAATAATACCACTTCCATCAATACCACCATCACCAACTTTTCCTGTAACTTTTACATCAACAAACCCTAATTCTCTTAACAATCTTTGGCATAATCTTTCAAAAGCATTTGGCGAAATATTTTTAATTATTTCTAATAATTCATCTTCCCATTTAATTTCAGAATTCTCAAAGTATGATTGTATATCTTCATTTTCAGAAACAGATGAAATATTATATTTTTTACGAATATTTTTTTCATAAACAGATTTCAATAATTCACTTTCATCAATATTTTGAATACCCTTACCCTTTTCTGTTAAAGACCAAATACCTCTTTGAGAATTTTCTATTAATTCAGCATTTTTTAAATTATTTTTAGCCCAAGCAAGTTGATAATTTAATTTTGTCCTTGAACCTTTATGTATTTCATTAATTTGATTTTCTGTTAGATTTAATATATCAATAATTTTTTCTTCAATTTCATTTGAATTTGCTGACCCTCCTAATTCTCTTAAAGCTTGTAAAGTTGGATTTAATAGGTCTTTATATTTTAATTTAAAATAATTCATAATTATGCTACATTATTTTGTTTATACACATTATTTAAACTACCATAAAAAATAAAATCATCTGGAAATGTTTGAATAATTGCACATTCACGAACAGACATGCGCCTTTCTCTATTTGGATGTATTTCAGGCCCAGTAGCTGTTATTGTATCACTGGGAGTCTCCCAGTTATTGATTCTTAAAGATTGTTCAAATTTTATCTCTTTCAACTCCAACTCTGTTACAGCTTTGTCATATTTGTCATCAAAACCTAAAATGTTTTTTAATTCCCACCAGTCGCTTGGATTTGGAATACTGCCTGAATTGTTATCTTTTCTAAACCAATGACCTGCGGTGTGTGCATAGCCAAAATGCTCATCAACTTTTTTTGTTGACCAACCACTTTTTTCTCTCCAATATTTTAAATAATCACAGATGTCATGTTGATTTACAGAATGTTTTCGACCCCAAAAAGTATCTGCTACGTTAGTTCTTGCAACGTGATTATATATGATTTGGCCATTTAACTTAAACTCTTTATCTCTTGTGCGAACTTTTGCTAAATGGCTAATAACATCTTTTACGGCAACGTATGGTTTTATAGAGTCATTAAACAGATCATTTCCAAGACCGTGAGAAATCTGTGGAAAAGGATTTTTTAAGCCCAACCTATTTCCAATGATAACGACTCTTTCTCTATGCTGTGGCACACCATAATTAGAGGCTTTTAATAAACGATATTCAACATTATATCCTAAGGATTTAAAGTCTTCTACTATCATTTGGATGACCTTTCCTTTTTGCATTGATAAAAGGCCTTTTACATTCTCTCCAACAAAGAATTTAGGTTGTTTATCTCTTATTAATCTTAAAAGTTCTTTATACAGGAAGTTTCTTTCGTCATCCATGCTTCTTTTTGTATTAGCAACAGAAAATCCTTGACAAGGAAATCCACCTAATAAAATGTCAAATTTATCAGGCACTTCACGACTTGGTATTTTTGTAATATCCCCATAAACAATATGGTTTCCTATGTTTTTCCTATATGTTTCAACAGCTTCTTTGAAGAAATCATTTGCCCAAACTACTTCAAACCCAGCCTGAATAAAGCCTAAATCAAGTCCACCGCAACCAGAAAACAAACTTGCTATTTTGTACTTACCTTTCATATTACAAAGATACTAATTTCATTTCAATTTTAATAATACATTTTAATCTTATGCTAATAGCAGTTTTATAGTATTGCCGCTAACTAATCTATGATAATCCATAAAAATCAATCATATAACACCATTTTTGTTGTGTCAGATTGTTTATTCTTTTGTAAACTTACATAAAATTTATTTAGTAATATCCTTATGGCACTCTTTTTGAATAAAAAGTTTTATCTTCGTAAAAAAATAAAACATGAAAAAACTTATAATATTATTATCAGTTGTTTTTATTGCTACAGCCGCTTACCCACAATCTGTTGCGGTAAAAAAACCTATGGGACGTTTTTGGTATAACTGTTTAACTAAACGTGTTGAAAGTCCAAAACGTGATGAACGTAGAATGAAAAAAGGTGTGCGAATCATTAAACGAAAAGATGTCTCATCAAATCAACTTTATAAACTTTCGCTTATTTTTCAACAAGATGAATATCGTCTCGGGTTTGTAAAAGGTGCGTATCCGAGCATTACCGATAAATCGAATGCAATAATTATTTGCGATGCTTTTGAGAAATTTTCACACCAAACAATTATGTGGGAATACATTAAACAGCAAAATCCACGTTATGGGATTGATCCTACCGACATAAATTCCTTTCAAGATTATCTTACAATGAGAGACAGAAAAAAAGACCGTCAATACGATAAAGATAAAAATAAAGATGTTGGTGCAAATGATAAAGATGCTGATACCGAAAAAGACACTAAAGTCGAAGAGCCAGAATCTAAAACCGAGGTCGTTGATAAGCCAGAAAATACTACTAATCAGCCTGAAGTTGAGAAAGAGATAATTAAAACTGAAAACGAGGAGCCTTCTGTTGCAAAGATTATTTTCCCTAATGCTGCAATATATTCAGGAACGAATAAAGGCTGTAACGACTATCTTAACGACAAACAATTTGCTGCTTTTGCAAATACCGTAGCTCAATTTGAAGATGATGAAGAAAAAGCAAAAATATGTATGGAATATGTCTATACTTATTGTTTTACAACCGAGCAGGTGATGAAACTTGGTGTTATCATAAAGTCAGAGCCACATCGCTACATTTTCTTTAAAACTGCTTATCCAAAAGTGTTTGATAAGGATAACTTTTTGCATGTCAAACAAGTCTTATCAAACGATAAGTTTATAAATGGGATAAATGAAATTTATGAAGTTCCCAGTTCGCCAAAACCTTATGGAGTGCCATTAGAAAGTGTTGTTGAAAAGTGCATTTTGAACAATCAGGATTTTGAAAAAATCAAATCTGAAATTCGTAAAGAGTCGTTTTCGACAACTAAACTTGAGGTAGCAAAAAGATTGGTGAAACAATATGAATGTATAGGATCAGCACAGGTTAAAGAGCTGTTACCTTTATTCTCACTCGAAACAGATAAGATAGACTTTGCAAAATTTGCTTATCCATATACAATCGATCCCAAAAATTACAATTTAGTAAGAGATTATTTTACCTCACAATCTGGCAAAAATGCAATTAATACGATTATGAATGAATAGGTTGTAAAACTTGTTTTCAATGTCCTAAATGTGAGGCAGATTATAAAATAACGTTTTCTAATAATTTTTATATATTTGCAAATCATTGATGTCCGATAAAAATTAAAAAAGATATATTTGGGTTGGATAAAAAAGAATATGTCGTCCCTGACGGGACTTCTAAAGACTTGATTGCTTAGTTTTGACCGAAATAATGTCCCTAAAGGGACAAACTCCGTTAAGAGTCAAATATCGGTAAAGTAAAACTAGGCCAATAGTTTAAAAGTCCCTTTAGGGACGACATATTTCAAGCCTTACATAATTTTAAAAATATTTTAACCGGACATCAATGATTTGCATTGGTTAAAAACTCTTTATGAAGCATTTTCTTCCGATATTATTTTTGTTATGCCCAAGTATTATCTTTGCGCAGGACTATCCGCTTACTGGTCATTTTCAAAATCTTAACGAAAAGAGTATTTATTACAATGATATCTCAACGCTTGTTCGTCCGGCTACTGGAGTTGAAAATGAGATTTATGATAGTTTGATTTTTACAACCGAGAAAAAATCAGATAAATCATGGCTAAATAGAAAGTTATTTCATGAGCATCTTGTCGTGTTGGAGGACGAACGGTTTAAGTTATTGCTTGACCCAATTATAGATTTTAGACTGAATAGCAACGATCTTGCGGAAACTGGATATTTGAACACACGCGGAATTCTTTTGAGTGGTAATCTGGATTCAAAAATATATTTTAATACGTCATTCTACGAAAATCAGGGAGTTTTCCCAATGCAAATTTATGATTTTTATGATTTTTATGGCGTTATCCCCGGTTACGGGAGAATAAAACCTTTAAGTAGAATTAACGAATATGATTTTGCAACCGCTTATGGTAATGTTTCTTTTAGAGCAACTGAAAATCTAAACTTCTCATTAGGATATGACAGACTTTTTATTGGTGACGGATATCGCTCAATGATTTTATCAGATCATGCTGCACCGATGATGTATTTTAAAACTTCTGTTAAATTTGGTAAGTTTGAGTACAATAATATCTTTACAAAAGCTCTTAATCCGAACTTTAATAATGTAATGGGTTTTGCTGTGCCAACAAGCGAGAATAGTCGTTATCCATTAAAATATATTTCATACAATACATTGACATATAAACTAAATGATTGGCAGTTTTCTTTGATTGAAGCACTTGTTATGTCAGATGATTTACCAAATTGGAAAGTGCCGCTTTATACTTTTTCGCCATTCTTTAGAACAGCATATATTGATTATAAAAAGCAATTGACTAATAATCTTGTAGGTGCTAATATTACATGGCATAATCCAAAAAAGGGGATATTTTATTCGCAATTTATTCTTGATTCGTGGTATAAGGATTGGTCTCCCAGGCTTGCGTTTCAGTTAGGTTATAAGGATTTTGATTTTTTAAATCTCGAAAACTTATATTTCCAGTTGGAAATTAATTACGCTTCACATAGAGCTTATACTCATGCAAATAATGAATTGTATTATGGACATTATAATCAAGCACTGGCACATCCAGCAGGAGCACATATTACTGAGTTCGTTCTTCTTTCTGCGTACTCCATAAAAAAGTTTGAGCTTGTTGCAAAAATGAATTATTATTTTGAATGTACCGATTCTTATATAAGTAGTAATCAGAATATTAATGGACCATTTATTTCTGTTAGAGAATATTTGTCAGGAGATTTTTTAAAAGCTGAGGCACAATTAATTTATAATGTCAACCGTGCAAATAGGCTACAAGCTTTTTGTTCAATGGATGTTATTTATCAATTTAATGCTAACAAGACTTTAATGTTTTATCAATTTGGCGTTCGTACTGCAATACGAAGTAATTATTACGATTTTTAAATGAAAAAGATTATTGCACATATTGTTTTTCTGACACTTGCAACATCAGTGTTTTCTCAGAATATTCCTGTGCGAGACCCTTATTTTATTCGTGATATTGAAAAATCTTCGCTGTCCATAGATAAAAAAGAACATTCCGCAATTAAACCTTATTATTTTACCGACCATAAAGAAGTATGTGTTGATTCTACTCAATATGAAAAGAGCTTTTTATATTATGGATGGAAAGGTAAGCTGGATAAAAGTCCTGCATCATTTTACGCATTGCCAGTTTACGAAGTTTTTAACTTGTTTGAGTTTGATGATAAAAATGATTTCTATTATCGTTACAATATTCATTTTGGAGGATTGTTTGACTATTCCTTTGGTGAAAAGTTTGGTGTGAGTTATCAGTTATCTGCTTGGATTTTGGAATTGCCAGATTATCAAATTAACAAAAGATATAGTTTTCCTGTTTATAATAATCTTGGGCGACCAGTTCCGAATAGAAGCGATTTACTTATCGAAAATGATGTTCGTATTACTTATGCTCCGTATGATTTTTTAACATTAGAACTTGCTAATAGCAGACTTTTTTATGGTGATGGTTACAGGTCATTTTTGTTATCTGATTTTGCTTCAAACTATCCATATTTTAAACTAGAAACATCCTTTTTATCAATAAAATATTCTTGCGTTTGGGCTGTGCATAAATCATTTACAAAATCTACTTCTGTGATTGATGAATTAAGCTATTTTTCTCAAAACAAGTTTGATGTTGTTCATTACTTAGATTGGAAAATCGGAAAGCGGTTTAATCTTGGACTTTTTGAGGCGATTATTACTGTAAAAGATGATTTTTTTGATTTTGAATATCTAAACCCAATCATTTTCTTCCGCCCAGTTGAGTTTTCTCTTGGCTCTGAAGATAATGCTGTATTTGGAACTAATATGAAATTTATAATTAACGACCGAAATGCACTTTATGGTCAATTTGTTTTAGACGATGTCATTGTTGGACAGTTAATTAATGACATCAGACATAATACTAATCCTGATTATACTGGCGAATATGGTTGGTTTGCAAATAAATGGGCAGCACAGTTTGGTTTTAAGTCCTATGACATCTTTAAAATTAAGAATTTAGATGTTTTTACAGAGTTTAATATTGCTCGTCCTTATATTTATTCTCATTCCATCTCAAAACAGAATTATTCTCATAGTGCACAGGCATTAGCACATCCGCTTGGAGCAAATTTTGTTGAGTCTGTGAGTGGCATCTCATATCTCGGTAAAAGATTTATTATAGATGCAAAATTAATGTATGCAATTGTTGGAGCAGATTCGACTAATACGCATTTTGGACAGGATATATATAAACCAACAATGGACGGAAATCAGGGATATCCATATATTGTAAATTCTTATGGAAATACAGTTTTGCAAGGAATAAGAACAGAAATGATTACTGCTAAATTAGATGTTGGATTCATCCTAAAAGAAAATAAAAACTTGTCTATAAATCTTGGATTATTGATGCGTTATTCAAATCCTGAAATAGGAGAAGGTACTTTTCAAAATATTGTTTGCTTCGGAGTTAAATCTAATTTCGTAAAAAGAGAAGTTTTGTATTAAAGATTGCACAGAGTTAAAGCGGAAGAATAACCGCAAAGTACGCAGAGGTTTTCGCAAAGGTCGCTAAGGAATAGTTGCAATTTCTTCTCGGTAGTTCTCTGTGTAAGAATAAAAAGTTGCACAGATGACTTATAGTTCTTTGCGGTTCTCTGCGTTTTTTGTCAAACTCTACACTCCCAACTTTTTTATCTCGCATTCCTTTTCCCTTTTCCTTCGCGGTTCTCTGCGTCTTTTTCCTTGCGGTTCTCTGCGTTCTTTGTCAAACGCCACACTCCTAACTTTTTTATCTCGCATTCCTTTTCCCTTTTCCTTTGTGTCCCTTGTGGCTTTTCCTTGTGTTCTTTGTGGTTTCTTTTTTTCTCTGCGTTTCTTTTCCCTTTGCGTTTCTTTGCGTTTTTTTCCTTGCGTCTTTGCGGTTACCTCTTTTACCACAATGTAAGTCTCTCAATACTCGGTTTTAAATACACTTATGTATAAAAAACACAGTTTTCTCAAATTAGCAAATAATCGAAACAGTTTTATTTGTAAATTGCATTTTATTCTTAATTTTTATTTATGAAAAATACAATTATTTGTGCTGCCTTTACTCTGATATTGCTAAGCCTTGGGCTAAGTTTATTTTCTAAACCGGTATCAATTGAGAGTGCGAAAAATACTGCCATAGAGTTTTATAAATCCAATACACCTTATAAATCAGTTTACGAACCGACAAATTCAAAAATTATCAGAAGTTCCGAAACAGATGTAATTGCGATATTTACTTTTGAAACTGGCGGATTTGTTGCTATCTCACTTTTTGATGAGGTTAGACCATTGCTAGCTTATTCTTTTACAGGAGATTTAGACTTAGAGAATATCTCTGATAATGCAAATGCATGGTATATGCGTGCTGGGCAAAAGATTATTGAGCAGTCAAAATTAAACATCATAAATAAAGAAGCTTTGCGGGAAAGACAATCCATCGATGCTGGAACTTTTGTTGTAAATAACCAAAAAAGTTCTTATTTATTAACTTCGCACTGGGCACAAGGGTGTTATTTTAATCAGTTTTGTCCTGCAGATATTAACGGTTACTGCGGAAATTGTGTTACAGGTTGTGTTGCTACGGCTATGGCTCAAATAATGTATTATTGGCAATATCCTCAATTTGGAACAGGTTCGCATTCATATCAAAGTAATTATGGTATGTTAAGTGTAAATTTTGGTGAAACCGAGTATTTATGGGATGATATGACAGATAATGTAAGTTCTGAAAATACTGCTGTCGCTACACTTATGTATCATGTTGGAGTTGCGGTAGAAATGGATTATACTGCGTCAAGCTCTGGTGCTGCGGTACCGAACACTGCACTTCAAGATTATTTTTCATATTCACAAAATGAGCAGAGTATTTATATGTCGAACTACTCAACAAGTGAGTGGATAGAGATTCTTAAAAATGAAATAGATAATCTTAGACCAGTTCTTTATGTTGGTTTTATGGATATGGCTCCAGCAGGACACGCTTGGGTTTGTGACGGTTATGATAGTATGGATTATTTCCATTTTAACTGGGGCTATGGTGATGGTTCTGATGGGTTTTATGAAATGGTTGAGTTTGTGTATTCTGAAGATAATCATGCTGAAATTAAAATTATGCCAACACCAGAAAATGATATTAAAGTTTCACAAATGTTATTGCCTTTCTCTCAAACTTTTACCGAAAGCTCTAATATAAAAGTGCTTGTTGAAAATTATAGTTTAACGCCACAAACAAATATTCCAATTTCTTATTCCGTAAATAACGGGGCAGTAATTAGTGAAACAATAACTGAAACAATTCCAGCCTTGTCGTCATTCGTTTATGAATTTAGTACTGCTTACGATTTTTCTTTAAATCCTGGTATCTATTCTATAAAAATTTATTCTGATTTGCCACAAGACGCATACCATTATAATGACACGATCACAACTGAAATTGAAAACATTACTTGTGTCCAAATCCCATATTCTACTGGTTTTGAAGACTCTGCCGAAAAACTTGGATGGATAATTGAAGATGGAAACAGTGACGGTAATACTTGGCAATATAGCAGTTTTTCACCATATAATATTTATTATTCAGCTAATACTAATCAGGCAGACGAATGGTTGTTTTCACGATGCCTTGATTTAGAGGCAAATAAATTGTATAAATTGCAATTAGATTACAAAAGTACTGAAATGTATTGGTATCAAGATATAGAAATTTGGTTAGGTAATGGCATCGAAAGCTCCAATATGCAAATATTATTAGATTCTATTGTTGATTTTAATAATGCAAATTACGAAACTAAAGAAGTCCTTTTTACAGTTAGTGAAAACGCATCTTATTATTTGGGTATTAACTGTTATAGCCAACCAGATATGTTGGTAGCGGTCTTAGATAATATCTCAATTGTTGAGTTGCCAGATCCTGACTTACAATTATGCTCGATAATTACTCCAATAACTACATGCGAGTTAAGTTCTGAGATAATTACAGTGAAAATCAGAAATTTATGCTCACAAACTCTTAGCGATATTCCTATTTCTTATGTAATTAATGATGCCGAGCCTGTAACGGAAATAATTACAGATGAAATCTTGCCTGGTGAATTTAAAGTTTTTGAATTTGCAAATCACGCAGATATAAGCGATTTTGTAGAGCATACTATAAAAGTATATTTGGGTTTAGATTCTGATATAACCCGTGAAAATGATACAATTTCTGTGATTGTTAATAATATTGCAGGCTCTTATGCTCCTTATTTGTGCGAGTTTGAAAATGTTGATGAATACCAATTTTATGTTATCGAAAATGTTAATAACGACAATCGTACATGGAATTATTTACCAACAGGAGGTAATATTGCTCCCGGTTGTGTTAGATATGATTACAATGATTTTAATGCCGCAGATGATTGGCTGATAACAAAATGTATATATTTAGAGAATGAGTATATTTATAAATTAAAATTTGCATATAAAATTGAAGATGCTACTTGGCCCGAGAAACTTGAAGTCAAAATTAGTGATTCGCAGACTTCAGGCAGTATGGAAAGTATGCTTATAGATTTACCGCTTATTACAAATAGTTCGTACGAAACTACTGAAGTTACTTTCCCTGTGGCTGTAGATGGATTTTATTATTTAGGCTTCCATTGTTATAGCGATATTCAAATGTTTAATCTTTATCTTGATGAAATTAGTGTCGAAATAGATGCGATAAATAGTGTTGGAGTAAATGATAATTTGGATTTTATAGTTTATCCTAATCCTGCAAATGATATAATTAATCTTAGGAATAATTCAACAGAGTTTAGTACGTGCTTAGTAAGTGTTTATGACATTCAGGGAAAGCAAGTCTTTGAAAAAGAAATGACTAACTCTAGTTTGTCTGTTGATATAAGTGGTTTTGAGAAAGGCGTTTATATTATTAAAATTAATGCGGATAGCAAATCAATTGTAAAGAGAATAATAAAGTTGTAGTGGTTGTTAGCAGCACTTTGTGAATTATTAGTTTTTTTTTAAACCGCAAGGACGCAAGGAAAAAACGCAAAGGACGCAAGGAAATAAATTATTTATACAAGCTTTGCGTTCTTTGCGAAAATCCTTTGCGAACTCTGCGGTTTCTTTTGATTCCAAGAGATAATTTATTTGAAGGCATCAATATTTTCGAATGATTAAAAACATTTCCCCCACTTATTTATAAAACAATTGAAAAATATTTGCATTTTGTAAAATAATTCATTTATCTTTGCAGAGTGAATACTCACTAACTTATTTTAAGAATAGAAAATGACTGAAGAATTATCCGATAGACAAAAAGAAATAATTGAAGTTTCACTTGAACTAATTTCAGAAAAAGGAATTCAAGGACTTACAATTAAAAATCTAGCAAAAAGAATTGGGTTTTCCGAATCGGCAATTTATAGGCACTACGAAAATAAGACTGAAATTTTAGTGTCGATTTTAAATTTCTTTAAATATAATATCGAAAAATTATTTAAGGCAGAGTTAAATACTGAAAGAGACGCCATTTCTAAAATTAATAATTTGCTATTCAATCAGTTTAAAATATTTACAGCATCGCCTTCATTAGTTGCTGTTATTTTTTCGGAAGAGCTTTTTAGAAATGAAATAATTTTGATGAACAAAGTTTCTGAAATAATGAAAAATAGCTTTGATACGCTGACCTCTATAATTAAAACAGGACAAGAAAAAGGAGAACTCAGAGCTGATGTGGAAGCCGAACATTTAGCAGTTGTCGTTATGGGAGCACTTAGATTATTTGTGAAACAATGGCAAATGTCGAACCACGAGTTCAATCTTACTGAAAAGGGTAGCGAGCTATCAAGTTCAATAAACATATTGATAACAAAATAATTTTTTTTATAATGTAAGTTAGTGAACATTCACTTACATATATGGTTGTAATAATAAAAATAGTAATAATGCAAAAAAAATCAAGGACAAACCAAGGAGCCAAAAGAATCATGAATTTAGATTTAGAAGAATTTACAATTTATAATATGGCAGACGAATTACAGGTAAAACAAAATAGACTCTACAAGCAGTTGAGAAAAGCTGATGCGATTCTCCCGAGGCTAATGTTTAGTGCCGAAGCAGGACTTGCAATCCTGATTGGTAAAATACTTAAAGTACAAACAATAAAAACATTGAGATAGAATGAAAGATAAAAAATTTTCACCTTTTAGGTTAGTGAATGTTCACCAATTAAAGAAAACATTCTTATTGATGGCTGGCGTAACAGTTTTTTATACTGGCTCTGCACAAGACTGGTCATTGCAGCAATGCATTGACACGGCTCAGTTGCACAATAAAAACCTGCAAATCAGTAGAAATAATATGGAAATTGGAGCAGAAAGACAAAAGGAGGCTAAAGCCAACTTAATTCCCAAAGTAAATCTAAATGCCGATTACAAGTATTTTGCTGAGTTGCCTTATCAACTAATGCCACAAGTTGCTTTTGGCGGTCCTCAAGGAATGTATAAAGAAGTGCAAATGGGTGTCCCTCATAATATGAGTGCAAATATTCAAATTGCAATGCCGATATACAATTCGCAAGTATATGGAGCAATTGAGGCTACAAAAATCGCATCAGAACTAAACAATCTTCAGTATAAAAAAACTGAGGAGCAAGTGTTTTTCGAAATATCGAATCTCTATTACAACGCTCAGATTATGTTGAACCAAAAAATCTTTATAGATAGTAATTTGGTGAATACTGGTAAACTTTTGAAAAACATTCAATTATTACATTCTCAGCAAATGATAAAGAAAAGCGATGTTTTGAAAATAGAACTGCAAAACGAACAACTTCTTACGCAGCGAGAATTATTAGTCAATAATATTGAACAGGTAATGAATGCCTTAAAGTTTTTGATGGGGATGCCTTTTCAGCAAGATATTAAAATTGAAACTGAAATTAGGAATAAATCTATTTTAGAATATCCGAATTTAATTCCTGTTGATATAGAAATTACCTTTTCTCAAAACAAACTTTTGTTGAGTGAATTAGGTACTTTGAAAAAATCACGCTTACCAAGTGTTTCGTTATTTGGAAGTTATGGACAAACGGGTTTTGGTTACGATGAGAAACCCAACGAATTTCTAAATTTTTATCCCATAAGTTTTGTTGGATTGCAATTGTCGGTTCCACTTTTTAATGGAACGGTAACAAAAAGAAAAATCAATCAAAAAAGGCTACAAATTGAAAATAACGAGATGCAAATTGATTTGGTTACAGAACAAAACCAAATGATGATTGAAAATGTTAAACGGCAGAGGTTGGTAAATCAGCAAACTATCGAAAACAGTCTAAAACAAATAGAGTTGGCAAGCACAGTTTATAACGAAATGGTTTTACAACAAAAAGAAGGAACTGCCAACCTAACTGATATTCTTATGGCTGATAACGCACTCCGCGAAGCCCAGCAAAATTATTTAACGGCTGTAATAAACTTTTTGAAAGCCGATTTAGAACTTAAAAAATTGACAGGAAATATAAATACAATTAAAAATTAAGAATTATGAAAAAGAAAGCACTTTATATTATTATAGCACTAGCTTTAATCGCAGTTGTGGTATTCACTTTGAAAAAGAATAAAGATACTACCGTTAGTAGAGTTTATCACTATAATAAGGAGCAAGCCATTAATGTACAGGTAGATACTCTAAAACTTGAAACTGTTGATAATGAGATTTCTTATACTGGAACTTTTGAACCAAATAAAGAAACAAAAATCAGTGCTGACATTCAGGGTAAGATAATTTCAGTTTTTGTTGATGCTGGAAGTATTGTAAGGAAAGGTCAGGCTTTAATACAGTTGGATAACTCATTGCTAAAACTGCAATTACAAACAGTTGAAATTCAAATTGAAGGTTTGGAAGCCGACGTAAATCGATATACTATACTTGCCGAAGCCGATGCAATTCAAGGTGTTCAGTTGGAGAAAACGATGTTAGGCTTAAAATCTGCAAGGGCACAGAAAGCAATTTTGATTGAGCAAATTAATAAAACTACCATTTTAGCACCTTTTAGTGGAGTTGTTACTGCTAAAATGACTGAGGAAGGAGCTTTTGCTGCACCTGGAATGCCACTGATTCAATTAACAGATATTTCTGTTTTAAAGTTCACTATAAACATACCTGAGCAGGAGTTAAGTCAATTCGAGACTAATCAGAAATATTCGCTTGTTGCCGACGTGTTTCCTGAAACCGTTCTGGATGGAACAGTTGTTATGACAGGAAGTAAAGCTAATATGGGCAATAGTTATCCCATTCAATTTTCAGTCAATAATACCGTAGATTCACAGATTAAGTCGGGTATGTTTGGCAAAGTACAACTACAGAACGGGACTAAAGGAAAGCATATTATTATTCCGGCCTCTTCGATTGTTGGAACAAATATTAAACCGCAGGTTTACATCGTAAAAAACGGTAAAGCTATTCTTCAAGACATTATTATTACAAGTCGATTTCAGAATAAGGCTTTAGTGTTAAGTGGTTTAACCGAAGGTGATGTAATTATTACTAACGGATTTATTAACCTGTTTGATGGGGCAAATGTCTCAATCAGCAATTAAGAATTTAGAATTATGAATATCTCAAAAATAGCTATCAATCGTCCTTCGCTAATAATTGTTCTTTTTAGCCTGTTCACCCTGTTGGGAATCATAGGATATAAAAACCTGAGTTATGAATTATTGCCCGACTTTAACCAGCCGGTGATTGTAATAAAAACATTGTACCCAGGTGCCGAACCAAATGAAGTGGAGACCTCTGTTTCTAGAAAAATTGAGGATGCATTGTCGAATCTTGAAGGAGTGGATTATCTGGAGACTAAGTCAATGCCAAATGCCTCTGTAATTATTGTAAACCTGAAATATGGTACTGACTTAAACATTGCTATGCAGGATGCTCAGCGATATATTGATAATATCCGAAAAGACTTGCCTGCCGATATTTTAAGTCCAGTTATGAGTAAGATTTCGCCAAATGATTTGCCAATTATTTCCATTAGTGCGACAAGTAACTTGCCAGCAACGGAATTCTATCAAAAAATGAATGACGAGTATCTTCCTCAGATTCAGCAATTGAAAGGAGTTGCAGAAATTACAATGCTTGGAGGCGAAGAAAGAGAAATTCAGGTGAAAATTGATCAGGATAAACTTAAACTGTATAAAATATCACTTTATCAGGTTGTAGAAATGATAAATAAATCTGGTATAGATTTGCCTGCAGGTAAAGCTCAAAATGACATAGAAAGTAATTCGGTTCGGTTAATTGGAAAGTTTTCTAATGTTGATGACATAATGAATGTGCAGATAGCGATGTCGGCACCAGGAATGCCGGTTTACGTAAAAGATGTTGCCACTGTTGTTGATGGGGTAAAAGAAATTAGTTCTGTCAGTCGATATAATGGGGTAAATGGAATCGGACTTTTGTTGAAAAAACAAGGTGATGCCAATGCTGTAGAAGTTTCGAAATTAGTTCAGGAAAAACTTAAACAAATTGAAAGCGATAACGCAGAATATGGTGTAAAGTTTATTATTGCTGATGATTCAACAGAAATGACAATTGCAGCAGTAGAATCTGTGGTCGATGACTTGATTTTAGCAGTTATTCTTGTTTCGTTAGTTATGTTCTTGTTTTTGAGGAGTTATCGTAACTCATTAATTGTATTAGTCGCAATTCCAACCTCATTAATTACTGCATTCGCTGTGATGTGGCTGATGGGTTTCACACTAAACCTGATGACTTTGCTTGCCATGTCGTTAATTATCGGAATACTGGTGGATGATGCCATTGTAATTCTGGAAAATATTCAGCGGCACTTAGATATGGGTAAAGATAAAAGGACTGCGGCACTTGAAGGTCGTATGGAGATTGGTTTCTCTGCAATATCAATTACTTTAGTCGATGTTGTTGTGTTTCTGCCTATTTTGTTTTTGCAAGTATTTGTTGGGGATATGCTTAAACAATTTTCAATTGTGGTAATTACTTCCACTCTTACTAGCTTGTTGGTAGGATTTACTCTAGTGCCATGGTTAGCTTCTCGAATTGGGAAAAAGGATGATTTAAAACCCACTAATATCATAAACCGTTTTTTGCTTTGGTTCGAAAAACAATTAACAACTTTTATTAATTGGTATGGTCGTCAATTAGAGTGGGTGCTAAAACATAAACTTATATTTACTGGGTTCGTATTGTTTTTATTTATAATGACTGGCTTGATGATGAAGCAAGGTATTATTGGAAAAGAAATGATGTCAACTGGAGATCAAGGTAAGTTTCGTTTAAACTTGGAATATGATAAGACAATCACAGTTAAAGAGAATAATATTAGATCCCAGCAAGTAGAAAACTTTATTTTGCAACAACCAGAAGTTTTAAGTCTTTTTAGCAATGTTGGTGGTCCAAGTACAGGTATTGGTAGCTTAGGTGTTGGTTCGCCTAATTTGTCTGAGTTTACAATTCAATTAAAACCTGATGATGAACGAGATATAGGAACAGAGCAGTTTATGAAATCACTTCGCGAAGAACTGACAAAAGAGTTCTCAGGTATCAACTTTTCAATGGCAGTTTTAGGTTTATTACCCAAGCAGGCACCAATAAAAATAACATTGAGTGGAAGCGATCTTGCTTTAGTAATGAAAACAGCAGAAGAACTAAAATCAGCTATTGAAGAAATCCCAGGAGCAGATAATGTACAACTGTCGGTAAAAGAAGGAAGTCCAGAATACATTGTGATACCCGACAAAGATAAAATGCAGCGAATGGGCTTAACAACTGCCTATGTGGGTATAAATTTAAGAACTGCATTTACAGGAAATGATGATGCTACTTTAACAGAAAATGGAGTAGAATATCCAGTTCGGATATGGTTGGATGAGTTCGACAGGAAGAATTATGAAGATGTACAACACCTTTTCATCGTAAATCCAATGAATATACCAATTGAGGTATCTCAATTTGCTGAAGTAAAACAGCATAATTCACCTTCGTTGCTCGAAAGATTGGACAGACAACCTTCTGTTACCATTACATCCGAATCCTTTGGGAGACCTTCTGGTACACTGGCTGATGATGTAATTGGTTTTCTTGAAACTCACCCTTTGCCTGATGGCGTAAAATTAACATGGGGTGCAGATATCAAAACGCAAAATGAAAGTTTTGGTGCTTTAGGATCGGTTCTTCTAATATCATTTATCCTAATTTATCTTATTATGATAGCCCTTTACGATAGCTTTATCTATCCGTTTGTAGCACTATTTGCTATTCCGATGGCAGCAATCGGGGCATTTCTGGCATTAAATTTATCATTAAATCATTTAACTTTATTTGCACAGTTAGGATTAATAATGCTCATGGGATTGGTAACCAAGAACTCTATTTTGATTGTGGATTTTACTAACCAATTAAAAGCTAAGGGAAAACATTATAAAGAAGCTTTAATTATTGCTGGCAAAGAACGTATGCGTCCTATCTTAATGACAACTCTAGCTATGGCTATTGGTATGTTACCAATTGCCATGGCCCAAGGTACCGCTAGTGAATGGAAGAATGGATTGGCTTGGGTAATTATTGGTGGGTTGCTATCATCTATGGTTTTAACAGTTTTCATAGTTCCTATGGTTTACTACGTTGTTGATACAATTAAAGAACGATGGAGCAAAAGGAAAAATAATAATTTAACCTAAAAAATAATACTATGATTAAAACAACAATTGGCGAAAACGCAGGAAAAATTTGGTCGATTATCGATGAAAATGGTGAAATGTTATTCACCGAACTTATGAATTTGACTAAACTTAATGAGAAGGAATTATTAATGGCAATAGGATGGCTTTCACGAGAAGGAAAGATTTTTCAAACTAATCCATTTAAGAAGAATTGGAGTTTATGCCTTATTTCCGAATAGTCTGATTTATTCGCTTTGCTAAGCTTGCCACGGATAAGTTTCTGTGGTTGGCTTGGCAGAGTTTCGGTTCTTAAACTTTCGTTAGTAAATTTTATATATCTGTGAGAGATGAAAAAATGTTCGCTTTTTATAATGATTTCTATCTTTTTTGTCCAGCTAAGTATTGGTCAGGAAACGGATTCATTGCCATTAGGACTTACATTAATATCTCAGGCCAACCAGGGCAATAGCTATCTAACTTTTCCTACAGATATCGGAAATATTGAACCCCTTTGGTTTGAAGGCAATTTAATTCCGAATTTTTACATCAGACAAAGCAAAAATTCTCGGCTTATGGCAGTTCTTACGCCCCAAATTATAGTACGGATGTATCGCGATTATTCGTATCCTGTTAGAACACCGAGCTATATTCCACAAGTTACTTTTTATTATTTGTCTAAAAGCACAAAACTATTAAGCGGAACTGCTTTTTATGGACGTTTAGCACATCATTCTAATGGTCAGGATGGGGATTTCTTTTTAGAAAACAGCGAAATAAATGTGAAATCAGGGGACTTTTCTACTAATTTTTTTGAAATTGGGGTATTGAAAACAGGTACGATTAAACGTTTAAATTCTTATCAATTTTTTAAATCATCGGTTGAAATACACCCTGAACAGTTTAGCCAATCAGAACTTGACGGGATATATAGTAGATATAGGTGGCACAATGCATTTTCTATTTTTAAACTTTCTTCGAGTAACGAGCCAAATGATGCAAAAAAACCAAGCATTTCTTTAAAATGTGAAACTACTTGGATGTTTGGGAATTATAATCAGCTCAATACTTGGTCTGCCGAAAGATTTAACTTGAGCCTTACTTTCTATTATCACCCAAAATTCATGGAGGACATTGGACTTTTTATTCAATATTATCATGGCTCCGATTATTATAATATGTATTTTAACCACCGCTTAGACATGTTGCGATTTGGAATAATGACTGAAAAATTGAGGTTTTAGAAAATATAAACCCAATGAATATAACTGTTTTAAACACGGAACAAAAAATATTTTATGCTGCAAAAAAGACTTTTCTTCGATTTGGATTTCATGGAACCTCTTTGCAACAAATAGCTTTAGTTGCGGAAGTAAATAAATCACTTGTTCATTATTATTTTCGCACAAAAGAGAAATTATATTTGCAAGTATTGGAAAATGTGGTTTCCTGTATTGAGGAAGTAGATTTCACTACTGAAAATATTCAAGCGAAAAACATAGAAATAAAATGGTTTCTGTTTACCGAAATGTATAATAATCAAAAACTATTTGAGGAAACGCTTAAAGAATTGTACATGAGCGACTGGCTTATAAAACTTAATCGAATAAAGAATATGCTTGAAATTTAAAAACGATTTGAAGTTATTATGTTGATGTAATCAAGAGAATTTTGTAATTTGTAATTTCTTTTTTTTACCGCAAGGGTCGCAAGGAAAAAACGCAAAGAACGCAAAGAAATATAATGCCTCCGTGCAACTCTGGTTATACTCCTTGTAACTCTGTGAAACTTTTTTTATTACACAGAGTTACACAGAGAAAAAAACAAATGGATTGAAAATAATCCTTAGCGTCCCTTGCGACAAACCTTTGCGTTCCTTGCGGTTGTCTTTTTTTTACCACTATAAACCTTCAATCTACAACTTAATCCCGATTGTTTTTTTGCAGCTCTCTATTTTAATTTCATTTGGGTTATCTTTAAATATTCCAAACAAAGCCGACCCACTGCCTGACATTTGTGCATAAATAGCACCTTTTGCGTAAAGCTCCTCCTTAATTGTGCTTAAAATGGGATAATCGGGAAAAATTGATGACTCGAAATCATTTTTAATATTGCTTTTCCATGTTTCAATTGGTAATTTTATTAAATCCGCCAATTTTTTCTCTGGAAGATGAGGTTTACAATTCTTATATGCGTTTGTAGTGTTTACACTAATATCCGAGAAACATATTAAAAGGTAATAGTTAGATAAATCAAGTTTTATTTCTGTTAATTCTGTTCCAATTCCACTTGCAAAAGCAGGTTTATTCTTAATAAAGAATGCACAGTCCGCACCAATTTGTGAAGCGTATTTAATTAAAATATCATTAATAATGCCGATATTAAACATATCATTAAGCATTTTTAATGTAAACGCAGCATCTGCTGACCCAGAGCCTAATCCAGTACCAAAAGGCACATTTTTGTACAGAATTATTTTTACTGTTCCAATTTTATGATTATCGTCAATTAGTTTCCAGGCTTTGTAACATAAGTTCTGCTCTATTGGGCAATCAATCGTAAGACCTTTATTGATAAGCTCAAACTTTCCAAAAGGGATTATTTCCAATATGTCGGTGTAATTTACAGGATAAAAAACCGACTCTATATTGTGGTATCCGTCTAATCTTTTGGCAAGTATATCAAGACCAATGTTAATTTTAATATTTGGGAAACTTATCATAGTTTAAAAGTAAAACAGAAATCTTAAATAATAAAAAATGTCAATCCGACAACTTACTGTATGACGGTCTTTTATACTATTGTTTTATTGTTTTTCGTTTCTTGAATTCAAAATAAATTCCACCAATCAGCAATAGGAAATAAACAGCAGAACAGGCATAAGAAATGGCAACTCCTGTATGGTAAATTTTGGGTACAAATACAAATTTTATTGTATGCTTACCCGCAGGAACTTTTAAGGCTCTTAGCACATAGTTTGCTCTAAATTGTTCGACTTCTTTATCATCAATGGTAACTACCCAGCCGTGTGGGTAGTAAATTTCTGAGAAAATCGCAAGTTGTTCAGAAGAAGTATTAGATTCATAAATCACATAATCTGGTGCGACTTCGGTTAGTTTAATACTTGCTGTTGAATCAATTGTTGGTTTCAGTCCTTTAATCTGTTCTGCAAATTTTTTGTTTATGATTGCTTTATTTGCAGGGTCGAGTGTTTTAAGTTTATTAATCTCATCATTGGCGGTTTCAACCAACTCATAATCATTTACAAACCACGCATCGCCATAGTTGTGATTATTAATTAAAGCTTGACTATTCGGACTATATATTAAATATTTTGTGTTAAGCATATTCAGAATAGGTGTTTTTGCTTGCTGGTCGCACAGTTCTTGTACCTGATTTTCATCAAAACCATTTTGAAAACCTACATTAACGAGGTAATTTACCGCTTGCATTTCACGCCACATTATTGAATCG
>JAQVPT010000254.1 GCA_028701945.1 Bacteroidales bacterium | reverse complement strand
AGTTTTGAGGCAACAATTGCAACTCCAGGGATAATCCCCCACATTATCATTGCAACAATAAATAATGAAGCACCAATAGTTATGAAAAAGCCTTTAGTATTTGGTTTATACTTTTTAAAGTAAAAAACAAATGCTATTGCAGGAATGGTTAATAGGTTTAATAAGTGCACCCCAATTGACATTCCGACAAGTAGAGATATTATGAGTATCCATCTTGATCCTTGTACTTCGTTTTTACTTTCGCTCCATTTTAAGATAGCCCAAAACACAATTGCGGTAAAGAAAGATGAGAAGGCATATACTTCGCCTTCGACTGCTGAAAACCAAAATGTGTCAGAGAATGTATAAGTTAATGCACCTACAAGACTTGCTCCAATTATGGCAATAGTTTTACCCACAGTATATTCTTTGTCAGGGGCAATCATTCTTTTAGCAAAGTAAGCAATCGACCAATATAAGAACATAATTGTAAAGGCTGAAACTATACCCGAAAAAGCGTTAACCATTAGTGCTACTTGTTCGGGACCAGAGGCAAACATTGTAAAAAAGCGTGCTATTAGCATAAAAAATGGTGCTCCTGGGGGATGACCCACCTGAAGTTTGTATGAGGATGAAATGAATTCACCGCAATCCCAAAAACTTACAGTCGGTTCAAGCGTTAACATATATACAACTGCCGCAATTAAAAATGCAAGCCATCCGAAACTAATGTCAAGACGTTTAAATAGTTTTTGTGTCATAGGTTTTGTTTTAACTCAATCAAAATTATTAAAGCGTAAAAATAACATTTTTATTATATTGTGGAAAGGAAAATGCAACATTTGAGCATACTTTCGTTTATATTTGAATAATTTGGTGGAAAACAGAAAAGTTTTTGGGTGTAAATTTGTCTATTGAGGATGTCTGAGCTTATTGTTACGCACAAAAAAAGAGAGCCGTTTGGCTCTCTTAATTAATACTATAATAATATTTTTATTCTTTGATAAATTGATTTATAAAACTTTGATTTGAAGCTTCAATTTTGATAAAATAAACGCCCGAAGAAATTTCGCTGATGTCTATTCTTGTTCCATTGTTGAGAGTAGTTTCTGATTGAATAAGTTGCCCGTTAAGATTTATTATCTGGTAAGAAAATTCAGTTGCGTTTTCGAGATTAATAAATAATTGTGAGCTGGCAGGATTTGGATAAATGCTTTTAATTACGTTGGTTTCGCATACCGAAGTTGAAATATCAATAGTTGTTGAGTATGTTACGCTACTACATTCGTTAGTTGATGTAAGGGTAACTACGTAAGAACCATCAGTTGTATATGTGAAACTCGGGTTTTCTTCGGTTGAAGTACCTGGGAAAAATTGATTGTCTCCAAAATTCCATGCGTATGAAGTGGCGTTTTCTGATTCGTTTGAAAATGTAACAGCTGAACCCTCAACATTATATGTAAACGATGCGGTAGGCATATTTGTACAGTCGAAAATATTGATAAGATCAATCGCAACACCTTCGGTATCTGACATTGAGAAAGTACCATTATTAAATACAAATCTAAATTTAACACTTGTTTGTCCTGCAACTTCTGGAATATTTGTAGATGCTATCAACCAACCTGCACTTGAGCCATTCCATGTGCCACTTGAAATTATACCTCCACCATACCAATTTTCTGATGCTAAACCAGCAAGAACTGTATCCCACTGAATACCATTATCAATAGTGTATTCTAAGCTAAAATTAGATAGCATTTGAGTTTCATATTGTACCATCGCTTTAATTTTTGGATTTGTTAATCCAGTAAAGTCAAAGCATGGTGATTCTAAATATGATACTTCGTTAGAGTTATTATACCCAGTTGCATTTGTAACCCAAGCATAGTCTTCGTCTCCGGCAGAGTTAATTAGTGCATTAGTAGGCATTGCCAATTCCATTGTCGAATTAGTACCATAAGCGTACCAACCGCCATTTCCGCTTTCGAATGATTCTACATAATCGGCAGCGGCAATTGTTGCTTGAGATAAAATCGTTTTTTCATACTCGTCATTTGTGTTATCCTCGTCGCTGGGTTGTACTGTTTTAGCAACAATATCATAGTTTCCTTGAGCCGATAAATCACAAGTGCTTGTAAATTCGTAAATATATGTGGCACTGGGTTGTATGGTTGTTGCTACTGTTTCAGTTGAAGATAACCATGTATTTCCACCATCTATTGAATAATCAACAATAATATCACTTATTTCTTCTGCACCAAAGTTAGTAATTTCGATGCTTACTGTTTCGGCATCGCTTAAACCACAACTAGTAAAAGGATTTGGAATATCTGTTACACCAACATCTGTAAGGATAGCCTCTTTAACAGTAAAATCATCAATTCCGATACCATTTGCAGCCAAAAGTCCACTTGTGTAATTTATTCTGAATTTTACGTTAACTTCGCCTGCAAGAGATGGTGTCATTACCGAAATATATTTCCACCCTGTTGTTGCTGCAAATGTATAAATATCAATCCAAGTTGATCCGCCGTCAATTGATGCTTTAATGTTGCCAGAGTTACCATAAAGTGAAAAGTTAACCCATGCGTATAGTTCGATGGTTGGATAAGATAAACTTGATAAATCGAAACATGGACTTTCAATGTATGAAACCTCACTAGTGTTTGAATTCCCTGCTAAATTTGTAACCCAAATATTATCGCCCGAGTGTGCACTGTTTATTACAAGATTAGGTAATAACTCATCAGGATTACCGTATGCCCAAGATGAAGATGTGCCTCCAGTGCCCCAATAACCATTGTTAGATTCGAAATCTTCTGTCATAGGATATGTGTTATATACTGGCATGTTTACAATTGTGGTAGATATTCCGTCATTCGTATTATCTTCGTCGGATAGTAAATTTGTGTAAACTTGAATATTGTATTCCCCAATATCTGAAAGGTCTGCAGTGGTAGTAAACTCATAGGAAGCTGTGTTTCCTGGTGCAATGGTTCCAGTAAAAGTTCCACTAACGGGCGAACCTTCATTAATGGTGTACATTACATCAAATCCAGATTCCGAAATGTTTCCAAAGTTTTTGATAGAACAACTTATGGTTTCATCATTAAGTCCACATGCAGATGCGATATTTTCAATTGATATTACGCCTATATTATGATATATGGGGTTTTGTGTTATGTTAATATCAAAATCGACATTTGTCGCATTACTACCAACTAGAGTGTTTGCAGAACTTACTATAACATAATAAGTAATCCCTGTACTTAGATTAACATTATTTAACGAAGTATTTGACTGAGCAGTTGCCGAAGCCAAACATGTTCCAGTGTCAGGGCAGCCAGCTGTTATAAATAAGCCTATGTTAGCCATTGGAAGAAATCCCTCAGTTTGGATAGCAGTATTAGATAATGCAACATTGATTTGCATTTCTTCGGTAGGAGTAAACGAAAATAAATATTCTTCGTTGTTCATTGCAGGAGATTCACATGCATTTGCATCGGAGTAGTTATTTCCCATTCCTGTTGTCGAAAGTCCGGTTTCCGCATAAGGCATCGCTGTAATTTCAATAGCACTTGCACAATCTTGTTGTGCTGATAATTTTGACCCAAAAGCCAATAATACTAAGGCAATTGACGCAAGAGAAAAAATCTGTTTCATAATAAAAAGTTTTTTAAAGTGAATAATTTAAATATTATTCATCAAAATTAAAATAATTAATTAAAAAAACCACCATAAAGGTGGTTTTTTATAAAAAATATAATAAAAGCTTTATTTTGCTACTCTTTCAAGCCATTTTAACATAAATATCATTGTAAACATTGACAATACACAAACGCTTACAAATACAGACCATGTTAGCCATAGAGGTACACTTTCATATAATATTGCACCAATAAATAATAATTGATTACCTATTGCAGTTGCTCCTAACCAACCACCTTGCATAATACCTTGAAGGTGAGGTGGTGCAACTTTCGATACAAATGAAATCCCTAATGGACTTATGAAAAGTTCTGCAACAGTAAGAATAAAGTATGTGCCGATTAGCAACATTGGAGTTACTTTAAAAGCTTGATCAAGTGGAACGCCACCTGCTGCTGGATCAATTGTGGAGAATAGTGGTAAATCCATTGAGCCAATTGCCATAACAACATAAGCAGATGCAGCAATAAACATACCTATTGCAATTTTCCTCGGAGTACTTGGTTCTTTTCCTTTTGATCGTAGCCAACCAAAAATAGCCATAATTATTGGAGTTAATATTACAATAAATATTGGGTTTATAGATTGGAATATCTCGGCACCTTGTATTACGGTAAAGCCAAGATTAACTTTTATTGCACTGAGATCGGTATAATCTCTCGCAAACATCGTTAGCGTTAAACCATTTTGATGAAATGAGAACCAGAAGAAAATTACAACGCCAAAAACTGCTAATAAAGCATACATTCTTTGTTTAATTTCTTTAACGTCCATTTTAACTGTAGAAGGAGAATCTTTACTATCTTCTTTATCTTTAGCAATCTTTTGTACGTTAGGAAATTTATTTTTATTTATTAAATAAATAGTTAGAGAAATTGCCATAGCACCAATTGCAGCTATAAAAGCGTAATGGAAACCTGTTGTAAATACATTTAGATAGTCAGCTGCAAATTCACTCATGTTAGTAGTTTGCGCACCAGCTTCGGTCATTAAGGTTTGAAATTTAATTGCAGCCTCACCAGTAAGACCACCTTCAAGTTGTTGATGACATAAAGCAGGAAGGTCGGCACTATATCCAAATCCAGCTTTTCCTAACCACCAGTTACGAACACCAATCGCAGTAAATGGAGCGAAAATTGCACCAACATTAATAAACATGTAAAACAAAGAGAATCCAGAGTCTCTCATTTTGTCATAAGTAGGATTGTCATACATCTGACCAACAAGAGCTTGCAGGTTACCTTTAAATAAGCCGTTACCTAATGCAATTGTAAAAAGACCAATACAGGTTACAACTAACATTAGTGTTTGGTTTTTAACAGGCGTTGGAGTAGGAATTGCAATCATTACATAGCCAGCTGCCATAATAAAAAGCCCAGCCATGATAACTCCTTTGTAGTTTCTTATCTTATCTGCAATTATACCTCCGACAAATGCCAAAATGTAAATTGAAAAATAAAACACAGAGTAAATCAGACCTGCATCCTTACCATTTAGACCAAATTTTGCCTGTAAAAACAGTACCAAAATCGCCATCATGGTGTAAAAGCCAAAGCGTTCGCCCATATTTGCAAGCGAAGCGGCCATTAATCCTTTTGGGTGATTTTTAAACATAAATAAAATTTTTAGTTGTTAATAATTTCAATATT
>JAQVPT010000253.1 GCA_028701945.1 Bacteroidales bacterium | reverse complement strand
ATGCTTAAAATGATAAAAAATACGCCTGAAGGATATCACGAAGTGCTTTTGAACGATTACATAAATATTAACGGCGGTGCGTGGATTGAACAAGAAGTTGTCTTTAAATTAGACAGTGAAATGTATATGGTCGAGAAATATTTTGATATCAGAGTTCCTGATGAGAAAAGAACCGAAATAAATGTTAGTGATTTTAATGAGATTTTTAACAAATATTTTATTCCTGTTGAATTATTAATAAATATGAACTACAGAGAAAGGATTAAAATTATTATTATTGATAGCTTTTTTCAAATTCTCAGTAACGCTGAAACTCGCTAAAAACAGTGCTTTTTTAAAGCATTAGTTTTTCCTATAATTTATATTATGTTAAATAGGGTTTATTCAAATACCCTATTTCTGCCAAATCATACGGTTTTTCCACTATCCACCTATTCAAGTATTCCGATGTAAAAATTATGAAAACTGAGAACTATCCTATTTTGCAGAAGAAATCAAAGCTAATGTGATAAAGATGTTATGATGTAATACGGAATCACTAGTGCAAAATATTTCTCAGTATTCAGCTATTCGAGTGATGTTACAGCTGTATATTTACCAAAATTTGCTGTGAATTATACGATTTTACGAAAAACAAATCTAATCTTAGTAATAGAAATGTTATAATACAGTGAAAAATCATTGATAAACTAGCTTTGTTGTGATGTATTATAAAATTAAAACGATTGCAGCACCTTTTGTTAAGGTTTTTCATTTTTAATTTTTTGCAACATTTCACTGTAAATATTAATATGATTTAGAGTTGTGATAATAATATCGCTGTAATAAAATTTAAGTATTTTATCGTAAGTATAACCTTTGCTCGCCATTGTTTTAGCACTTTCGATAGAAAGCCCGACTCCTGCCCCGTTTCCTTTACCAGTAACTGTAATAACACCTTTATCAAAGCTCATTGAGAAAAAAGATGATTTCCAGCCCCAATCGGTTCGTATAGTATTTAAACTAATAGTTTCATTATCTAATTTAAATTTGTTTGCTCTTTCATCTTGTTGGACTATTAGCAATTGCTTATGAAGTTTATTTTCAGCTGATTTCACACCTTTTTTTATTAGATATGACTGCCATTCGGCAGATGGAATAAGCATTTTCCAATTATAATTATTCCCATTTGTTGCAAACGTATCCTTAACTGCTTTAAGATGCGATTCTGCTACACCATACACATATTCTGAAGGTGCTGTATAACCTCCACTATTAAGATGAAAAACTGGATTTACAAGATTTTGATATTTATCCACCATCACCAAATTGCTGGTTTTTTTCGATGCGTTAATAATAATCCTGTTTGTTGATTTATTCTTATAAATTTGGCAATGTGTCCCATCACATAAGTCAAAACCTTCGTTTTTATGCTTAGCATAATTGAGAACACAAAAAGTGCGGTACATAACTGCCTGAGCTTTAAAAAACTCCTCTGAAGCCATTCCTGCGCCAAGTCCTTCAACAATTGAAGCTACATAAGCATCAATATTGATATAATTAATTGCCAAAATGCTGTAATCATTTGATTTTACTTTTATCCAGCCTTCATAACAACGTGCCGGCTCCACAGATCCTGAATAATTTATAAAAAAAGCTGCGTCATCAACACTATTTACTATTCTAATATCTTTGTTTGTCGCCCATGCTTTGGCTCTGTTGCGATAAACAAGAAAATCAGACTCTCTAACAATACTAACGTTATTACCTATTTGCAGTGTATCAACAATGTCAAAATCATTATAAACCAAATAAATTCCTTTTTGAATTGTAATTGTAACTCCTTGCGGTTTTTTATCGTAAAATACGGCAACAGAAATCTCTTGAGACATCATGACAAGTGTCGTCCCTGTGAAGATAAATGTTAACAAGAATTTATTCATTCTCTAGTTTTTACTAACTCGATTAAGTATATTAGTAGCAATTCTTTTATAAACGCCTGGTTGATCTAATTTCTTATACAAAGATATATAATTTTTTTTAATTTGGTTAAGATTTATTCCGTTTGGTAATATTTTTATTAATTCTTCTTTAAGGTTTTGCCTTGTTAAATCCTTTTGAATAAGCTCTTTAACCGCATCCTTATCAAGAATAAGGTTTACTAAAGATATATATTTCACGTTGGCAACAATTTTTGCAATCATAACCGATAATGCACCACCTTTATAACAGACAATCTGCGGTAGATTAAACAAAGCAGCTTCTAAGGTAGCCGTTCCAGAGGTTATTAATCCAGCTGTTGAATGTGATAATATATCGTATGTTTTTCCCGATAATAATTTAACTGGTTTATTTTCGATAAATTGAAGATAAAACTCTCTGTCTATTGATGGTGCACCAGTTATAACGAATTGATAATCAGTAAAATCTTGAGCAAGCTCTGCCATTATTGGCAACATGTGTTTTATTTCTTGCTTTCGACTTCCAGCCATAAGAGCAATTATTGGCTTATTTTCAAGATTGTTTTGTTCGCAAAACTCATCGAAACTTGTTTTTTCATGTTCATTAACTACATCAACAAGCGGATGTCCAAAATATTCAACATCAATATTATAAGAAGCATAAAACTCTTTTTCAAATGGTAAAATAGCGTACATTTTGTCGGTATAATCTCTAATCTTAAAAACTCTTGAAGCGTTCCATGCCCATACGTTAGGCGAAATAAAATATAGAGATTTGTAATTGTTTTTCTTTACCCATTTTGCCATTCGGAGGTTAAAACCTGGATAATCTACAAAAATTACTGCATCGGGATTAAATTCTTTGATTTGGGTTTTACATATTCTAAAATTCTTTTGAATAGTAACAATATTTTGTAAAACTTCAACAAACCCCATAAAGGCAAGCTCTCTGAGATGTTTCAATATTTTTACATCTTCTTTTTCTAGTAAGTCTCCCCCCCACCCATGAAAAACTGCATCTTTATCAAGTTTTTTTAATTCACGAACTAGGTATGAGCCATGTAGGTCTCCAGAAGCCTCTCCAGCAAGAATAAAATATTTCATTACATAAATTTAAGTATTAAAACCAGGATTGTATATGTCAGAATAGAAAGGATAACCCCTTTAATGGCATACCAATAATCGATTTTTTTAAAAATAAGATACAAAATTAGATTTGGCAAAACACAAATGCTCAAAACCGGAGTAAAAGCCCCCTTTTTATAGATAGTTTGAATAAAATCTAATAATGGTAAGGTAGCTTCTACCGAAAAAGCAGAATATGCATAGTAGATAAGAAAAGCTACGACAGGTAAAAGAATTCCTGCTAACAATCCATAAACAGGTTTGTTATATTTTTTAATCATATTTGGTTTTGCTTCCATATTATAAATCCCATTTTTTTAATAAATTTATTGAATTGTATTCGGTAAAGTCAATTTTTACTGGAACTATTGCGGCATAGTTATTAAGTAAAGCCCATTCATCGGTTTCACTATTGTTGGGTTCTGAATTTTGAAAGTTGCCTGTTAGCCAGTAATATTCTCTACCATAAGGGTCTATCCTTTTTTCGAACTCTTCTTTCCAAACGCCAGGGGTTTGTTTGCAAATCTTATAACCTTTAAAGTCGGCAGCATTAATTTTTGGAAAATTAACATTAAGTGAAACTTGATAAGGCAGCCCCTCTCCTAACACATTTTTTATGATTTTTGATGCAAATTTTTCGGGGATTGTGAAATCTGCTTCAGGTGAGTGGTCGAGTACTGAAAAACCTACAGATGGTATTCCATAAAGACTTGATTCAATTGCTGCTCCCATGGTTCCCGAATATACTACGCTTACAGCCGAATTAGATCCGTGATTAATTCCAGAAAGCATAATATCGGGTTTAGCAGGTAATAATTGGTTCATTGCGAGTTTAACACAATCGACTGGAGTCCCTGGTACTGCACAAATAGTTAATTCTTGCGTTTTTTGCAGATATCTTACTCTAAGTGGTTTTGTTAAGCTTATTGAGTGACTCATACCCGACTGTCCTTCTTCGGGGGCAACAACAAACACATCACCAAATTTCTTTGCAATTTCTATTAAGCTTTGTAGCCCTTTTGCGTCTATTCCATCATCATTTGATACAAGTATCAATTTTCTTTTTTCCACAATTATAATTTTTTTTACAAAAATACAAATGTAAGCATGTATATGCTATTTTAAATAGTTTATTTTTCAACAATTTGTTTTTGATATGTCTATTAGTAAGCCATCTACTGCTTCTATCGTGTTCGGAAAGACTTCTTTAGCTTCACGGATTAGTTTTTCCATACTTTTATATCTTGACGAAAAATGCCCAATGACTAATTGATTTGCATTAACTTTTTTTGCAATCATAGCAGCCTGAACAGCAGTAGAATGCATCGTTTCACTTGCTAGTTCTGCTAGTTCTGACCCAAAAGTTGCTTCGTGATAAAGTATATCCACGCCATTAATATGTTCATTAAGATTTTGTATTGGCAAAGTGTCAGTACAAAACGCATAAGATAATGGTTTTGCGGCAGGAATTGTCAGCTCATTGTTAGGTATTACGGTATTGTTTATAATTAAATCATCACCGTTTTTAATAGCTATAATTTGCTTTATTGATAAGTTAAGTTCCTCGATGGCTTCTTTTTTTATGTTAAGTTGCTTTTGTTTCTCTTCAAACAAAAATCCCCAAACGGGTTTACTGTGTTTTAGAGGGAAACTAAAAACTTGTATATGCTTATTTTCAAATATTTTGATTTTACCACTGTTATCCAAGGGTACAAAGTTTATTTTGTATTTTAATTGATCATTGTTCAAATTAAGCACCGTTTCATAAATATCTTTAAGTTTAGCTGGTGCATAAATATTTAATTTTTGTTTTCTCCCGAGTAGATTAAAGCTAGATAATAGACCAAATATACCATAAATGTGATCGCCATGTAGGTGCGAGATAAAAATATTTTTTAGCTTACCAAAAGGCACGCCGTACTTCCGCATCTGCATTTGTGTTCCTTCAGCACAATCAATAAGGTACGGTTCATTATTATAAAGAACTACTTGTGCAGTTGGAAACCTTTCTGAAGTTGGCAATGCACTACTACTGCCTAATATTCTTAATTTAAAATCCATAATTTTATTAAAAAAGCTGTTCTCTATAAAGGAGAACAGCTTTTAATCTTATAAATAAAATACACTATTAATCTTCTTTTTCTTTTTCCTTCTTCTCGATCTTTTCGATTTTCTTTATATTCTCTTTTTTCTCTTTCTTTAGCAATTCTTCTTTAAGAGCAGCTAAATCAGTAACATCACCAATAGTTGTTTTTTCGATTTTATCACCTGTACTTTTAGTC
>JAQVPT010000252.1 GCA_028701945.1 Bacteroidales bacterium | reverse complement strand
AAAAAGCCAACGCGGAACGCAAATTTATATGCCAAACTACTAACGAGTATTTTAGCCGATACAACGATGATGCTAACAGCACCTATATATTAGGCTTAGTTTGTAGGAACTTTGAAAAGTAATTTCATTTCCGAACATCCGCAAAACCGCTTTTTGAAAAATTTTATCTATATTTGTAACAGAAAATTTATTATTAACAATTTAATATATCAGCGGTTTTGCTAAGTGCGTAAAAGATAATGAAATCTGTATCATGCGCCCAATACATAGCTGCCAACCGTTAGCCACAAGTTGAAAAAAATGAAAACAGTAGTATTAATAACATTCTTTTTGATTCCATTTTTAAGTTATTCTCAAATTGAAGAAGACTTAATTATGAAAGCAGATTCTATTTTGGAAACGATTTTGCAGGAAATAAATCCTGAGAAGACTTTTAAATATAACTGTGAGAAAAGCAATGAATTTATTAATAATACTTATTGGTATGATTGTCAGGAATATAGCAATAGACAAAAAAGATTAAAAAGAAAAGAGCTAAAAAGGACTACTGATATTAACTATGAGATAGCATTCGATTTATTTAGATTTGATACTATTTCTGAATTTGTAAAAATACGTTTTGACAAAAATTGGAACCTTATAAGTACTGAAGGGATTGATGATCCTGAAAGCTTATTGCTACTTGTAAATTCAAAAATCGACATTAGCAATGTTAAGAAAATTGCAACGGATAATAATTTCTCAAATGGCTGTATTGCTTGGAAAATAAATCTTAAATATGAAGAAGAATTTAGTAAATACTGTTGGAATGTTGTTAATACAATTGATTTAGGGGATAATCTTGGGTGCAATTCAGAGGGTGAAATACTTTACATTGATGCAATAACTGGTGAAATAATATCGATAAAAAAATGGCAAACAGAATGTTTATGAAAGACAACCAGTGGCTAACAACACCTATATTTCATGCGGGGTTTGGGTGGGTAATTGGAAGTGAATCGTAGTTTCGAAAATTAATTATAAATTTAAAAAATTTTAGTAACCAAGCCCGCACAAAACATAGCTGTAGGCGTTACAAGCAAGCCTAAAAAAAAGACAACAACAGTATGACAATGGAATTTTTGCTGCATCGAGTCACAAGAAATAAATAAAAAAAATGCCAACACACAAAACAGCACATTTGCAAACCCCACGAGCCAACACACGACCAAAGTTTGCAAAAGAGCTGTTTTCTTGCCGACCCACCTACTAATATTAAACTGTTGAAAAATAATTTGAAAAATATTTGATTCCATAAATAAAATTGTTTTATCTTTGACAACTAATGTCAACACTTATTATGTCAACAGTCGGAATTAAATTAAGGGAACTTAGAGAAAAAACGGGACTTTCACTCCGAAAAGCAGCAGTACAAGTAGATATTGATGTTGCAATTTTGAGCAAAATGGAAAGAGGAGAAAGGAAATTCACGAAAGAAATTATTATTCGGCTTTCAGAGTTATACAATTTCAATCCTGAAAATTTAATAATAGATTTTCTTAGCGAAAAAGTTGTTTACGATTTGAAAGACGAAGAATTCGGATTGAAGGCGTTAAAAGTGGCTGAGCAAAAAATCAAGTATAATAAAGCAAATTAGACAATTATGGATATAAAGAATTTCATTGAAAAGCTCGGATTTACTGGTAATCTTTTCACTTACAGTAAAGAGTATAAACTTCATAATTACACAATTCGTATTGACCTACAAAAAAATAGAATTTATTACAGAAAAGATGAAAAAACAACAGTTGAAAGACTGGAAGATGGACATATTCAACTAGGCGACCATACAACATCAAATTTTTCAGCACCAGAAAGTCTTGTTGTTCTTGAATGTGTAAATAGATTGCTTGAAAAAGGCTATGCGCCTCATGATATTCATATTGAAAGAAGATGGAAAGTTGGTCACGGAGCAAGTGGCGGAAAAGCCGACATTAATGTATATGGAAAAGATGGAAAAACTCTTTTAATAATTGAATGTAAAACATGGGGGTTTGAATTTGAGAAAGAAAAAAGCAGAATGGAGGAGCATGGCGGACAACTCTTTACTTATCTCAACCAAGACAAAAACGCTCAATTCCTTGTTTTATATGCATCAAAACTTGAAAATGATGAATTTATTTATGACAATTTAATAGTTCAGGTTAAAGACAGAAAGGAAGATTTAGAAAAATCCCTAAAACAAATTGAGGAAGAAAATATCAAACTCTATCGAGATGCAAATAATAAATCTGAATTGTTTGATGTTTGGAAAGAATCTTTTATTAAGTATTTTCATTTTAACGGGATTTTTGACGCAGATGCAAACGCATATTCTTTAGAACTAAAAGCACTTAAGAAAAAGAATCTAAAAAAGCTGGATGATGCAAAAGGTTTGTTCAACAAGTTCGCTGAAATATTGCGACACAATAATATTTCCGATAATGCAAATGCTTTTAATCGTGTGCTATCGTTGTTTTTATGCAAGATTGTTGATGAGGAAAAAAAGGATGAAGATGTTTTAGATTTTCAAGTGAAAGAAGATGAGGAATATGAACACATTATTGACAGACTTCAAGCCTTATATCAAAAGGGAATGGCAAAGTTAAAAGAGGAAATTATTTATTACTCAGAAGAAGATTTACATAAAATAATAAATCTTTATCCAAAACAAACACCTATTGAGAAAGTAGAAGCTATTTTCAGAGAATTGAAATACTATACAAATAATGAGTTTGCATTTAAAGAAGTACATAACAAAAAACTATTTCAACAAAATGCTCGAGTGTTAGTTGAAGTAATAAAACTCATTCAGAATTACCAGTTCCGTTTTACAAGCAAACAACAGGTGCTTGGTGATTTCTTTGAATTAATGTTGAATCATGGGGTAAAACAATCGGAAGGTCAATTTTTTACACCTATTCCAATTGTACGGTATATAATTTTATCACTTGGTTTTGAAAATATTATCAATGAAAAATTAGAAAAAGATGATACTGATTTTTTGCCTAAAATCCTCGATTATGCTTGTGGTTCGGGTCACTTTTTAACGGAAAGTGTTGAAGAATTACAAGCTAAGATTAAGCAAGTTGACACGACAAAACTTTCGACAGAATTACAAAAGAAAATCAAAAAGTATAGCAAAGGAACTGAGTGGGCACAAGATTATGTATTTGGCATTGAGAAAGATTACCGCCTTGCAAGAACTTCGCAAATTGCTTGTTACATTAATGGTGATGGTGATGCAAATATAATTTTCGGTGATGGATTAGAAGAACACGAACAACTCAACCTCAAAAAAAAGAAATTTGATATTGTGGTTGCAAATCCTCCTTATGCTGTAGACGCATTTAAAAACTACTTAAATGTTGGAAGAGCAAACTACGATTTATTTGATAGTTTAACTGAGACAAGTGATGAAATAGAAACTGTTTTTATAGAAAGAACAAAACAAGTTTTGAAAAATGGTGGTTTAGCAGGGGTAGTTTTGCCAACATCAATTTTTGAAAGTGGTGGCATTTATACGAAAGCAAGAGAAATATTACTAAAGCATTTTGAAATAAAGGGAATAACAATCCTTGGTAGCAAAACATTTATTGCAACCAATGTTAAAACACTTATTGTTTTTCTCAAACGAAGAAATGATGACTTTGTAAAAGACAGAGAATATATTACTTCTGACTTATTTTCAAATACAAAATATGCGGCAGATGTTAGATATATTGATGCTAATCGTTTTCTTAAAATGTTCGTTGAATATAGAGGGCTAGAATTAGACCATTACGAAAGATTTCTAAAACTTGAAATTTCAATCGAATTATCTGAATCGGATATGTTTGTTGAATATCGGACAGAATTTGACAATAGTTCAAAAATTAAAGACCGTAAAAATAGACCAACATTTAAGAAACTTTCACAAACAGAACAAGAAGCAGAATTGCAAAAAATGTTTTATCACTATTGTAAGGATATTGAAAAAGAGAAGTTCTTTTATTTTCTCCTCTCTTTATCTGACGGTGATAAAAATCCAACGACGATTGAAAAATATTATGACCATCAACAAACAGTAATTGTTAAGACTGGAAAAGAAGTAGAAGAACAAAAAGAATTTTTAGGTTACGAATTTAGCAAACGTAAAAGACAAGAGGGTATAAAAATCAATAATTATGGCGGTAAATTATTTGACGAATTGAATCCAAACAATACTGAAAAGGCTTGTTCTTATATACGCAAGTCAATTCAAAATGAAGAAATTGCTTCTGTGAACGCTTCTGTAAGTAAACACGTTCAGGTATTTTCACTTGCAGAATTAATTGACTTTGATTCTGTAGAATTCGATAAGAAAATAAGCACAGAAACAATTTCAAAAACTAACTGGGAAGAGGTTTGGGGTTCGACAGATATTAAATCATTATCTCCTGACATTGCAATAATTCAAAAAGGTAGTTCTATTACAAAAGCAAAGACAGTAACTGGTAAAATTCCAGTTGTTGCAGGTGGACAGCAGCCAGCATATTTTCATAACGTAGCTAACAGAACCAAGAATATCATTACTGTGAGTGCATCTGGTGCTTATGCTGGTTTCTTGAACTTTTGGGACACAGATATATTTGCATCGGACTGTACGACTATAAAATCTATTAATGAAGATGAAATTTCAACTGAGTTGCTATATGAAATACTAAAAGTTGTTCAGTCTGAAATATATAAACTTCAAAGAGGGCAAGCACAACCTCACGTTTATCCAAGAGATATTTCAAAAATAAAGATTCCTGCTCCAAACAAAGAACAGCAAAAATCTATAAAAAAAGATTTGGCAAAACTTAATAATGACAGAGGTAAATTTTTAGCTCAGGGCGTTTCCGTTCAAGACTTAGAAAAAGTATTGCAAGAAGAGAAAAAGAATATTATTACAAAACACTGTTTTGAATCAATTAAACCCAACGCTTCGTAGTCAAGCACATTTGCAGATCGCACTAGTCAACGCTAAGACCAAAACCTGCAAAAGAGCTTTACTACCCCAACGCACAGCAGACAGAAAAGATTCAGCAAAAATGAAAGACAGATTAACGAATGACAAGAACGGCCAGCTTGTAACATGCGGTATATTTTATTGCCGAGATAGTGCTGAAATCAACGGCTGTGGCTCGCTTCAATCTTCATCGTGGCTTGAAAGTGACGTACTACGAAATCGGCAACAAAAACATACCGCCATCCGTTAGCGTTCAGTGGAAGAAAAGAAAAATCGAGCAATGTTTTTAGTGAAGTTTTTGAACAGAAAAAGTAATTTAAATTGCTACCGTGAAAATTTGAAGAAAAAGGAAGAAAATGTAATCTTGAAA
>JAQVPT010000251.1 GCA_028701945.1 Bacteroidales bacterium | reverse complement strand
GTCAATATACAAATATGACTTTTGTTGATGAACACCTAAAACCAAACTGGATAAGTATATATATATCAATTGAGACAGTTCCAACTTGGACACTATGGGCACCAAGCCCAAATGGTAAGCTTGCACGATTATACAAAATTGCCAGTTCTGAAAACTCATCTTCGTCTCAAGCAATAATAAATATGCGTTATCTTGCGTCTGAAATAGCATCTGCACCTTACAACGATGAATCTAAACTAGTATTTTGGCATAAATTCGCATCTCATGCAAGTGGTGCACCTCACGAACATGGAAAGTCTGAACAAAACTTTACAAATCATTCACTACAGGTAACAGGTATAATATTAGGCTCGTCATCAACTGAAAATCTAGACGACTCACAAGTTGCAATTGCCTATTCCTTGACTACCGAAAACACTTGGAAAGGTGAAGTCGTAGGACATGAAACTGAATGGGAGCAAACCCAAAACTGGACAGAAGGACACATTCCATTATCAACAGAAGCTGTTTTAATTCCATCTGGGTTAACATATTATCCATCACTAACATCTTCAGCTAATGCGGTTGCTGGAATAATCAAAATAGAAGAAGGTGCATCAATTACTCTCAATTCTTACACTCTCACAGTTTCTGGTGCTGGTGGTGCATGGGATAATCATGGCACACTATATTCTGGAACCGGTACAGTTGTCTTTAATCATGGAGTTTCGACAGAAATTGTTACTGTTGCAGGAATTACTAATTTCTATAATATTCAGGTTGCTGCTAATACAACAATTCAGCCTGTTTCTGGTAGTACTTTTCGCATTGCTGGAGCCGCAACTGCAACAGCCACAAGTAAGGCAAACTGGTCATTGATAAATTCTACAGTAGAATGGAATGGCGTTGATCAAAATATTCTTAATCCACAGGGATTTGGCGGAGTTAGTACAGGCTTTTACAATCTAATACTAAGCGGAAGTGGAACCAAAACAATGCCCAATTCAGCATTAACTGTGCACGGTGATTTTACAATTTCAGGTACGGCTACTGCTCTTGCACAAGATTCAATTTATATTGTCGGAAATACAAGTATTGAAAATGGTGCAACGTTTAATATAGGGAGTAAGAGTCATTTATTAAATGGGACCTTTGAGAATGATGGAACTTTAACTGCTGCAACAGGTGGAAATGTTATATTCAATGGAACATCGGAACAATCTATTTCAGGTAGTTCTACCACCGATTTCAACATTTTAACTATTGATAACACAAATGGAGTTGCACAATCTTCGTCAGTGAATGTTACAAATAACTTATCATTAATTAACGGAGACCTAATTGTTGGAAATACAAATTTAGGCTTAAATGGAACAATAACAAGTCCGGGAGGTCAAATTCAAGTAGGTATCTCTAGTAATATTAGTTTTGGTGGGACAGTTGCTATCACATTAAATGATAATTTATTTAGTGAGAATCCGTCTCTTAATGATATGACAATAAATAGATCTGGTGGAGTTACTTTTGCAAATCAGGGAATTACAGTTAACGGAACGCTATATCTCTCATCTGGAACTCTAACAATTGGCGAAAACGCACTCACTATCGCAGGTAATTCTCCTGTTAGAACAAGTGGAAATATTGATGCAAGTAATTCAGCAGCAGAAATTTTATTTGATAATTCTGTAGCAATTACAATTCCTGCGTCTAGCTTTACAGGTAATGTAAATAATCTCACATTAAATGGAGTTGGAGGAGTTACTAATAGTGATGATATTTCGATAAATGGTATTCTAAGTTTACAAGCTGCAAATCCATCATCTTCAACAGGAATTTTGGATATGAGTACTCACACTCTTGATATGGGAATAGATGCGACCACAATTGGTGTTGGAGATGTAACAGGTATTGTACGCAGACAACATACGTTTACTGATAATATGGAATATAGTTTTGGAAACCAGTTTACAACATTAAACTTTTTAGGAGTTTCTGGTAGTACAAAACCTAGTTGGATTAGCTGTAAAATTGAACTTGGCACTGCACCAGTTTGGAGATCAACTAATGTTAATAGAATTTACAGCTTTGCTCAAGCAGCAGGTGGAAGCGATAGAGTTTATACAAGACTTCACTATCTCGACAGCGAGTTAGACGGTTCGGAACTTGATAAAGAACAAATAACCCTTTGGAATGACTATGATGGAGTTGTTGAAGGTGAAAACACTTTTGTTGTTGGAAGAACAACTTATAATGTATCAGATAATTGGGTTGAGTTATTAGGAATGGCGATAGACTTTATTGCACCTTCGGCAACATTTGCAAAGGAATATTCTCTAGGGTACTCAGACGTTACAACAATTACATGGACAGGACTTGGTTCTGCATCTTATCCTGGCGACTGGAGTTTACCTGGACATTGGTCGGGTGGTGTGCCTACAGCTTGTGATGATGTGTTAATTCCTGCAAGTTTACCAGTTGATAATAGCGGATATCCTGACAATCATTTACTTATTAATATTCAGGCAGCAGAAGTAAAAAATCTTAAAATTGAAGAAGGAGCATCATTAGATGCAAGTAATTTTGATTTAACAGTTTATGGGAATGGTGATGCGTGGGTTAATAATGGAACATTCACCCCGGGAGAAAAAACAGTTTATTTTTCAAATGGACTTTTATCAGAAGAAATGAATATCTCTGGCAGCACGCAGTTTTACAATCTTTATATTACAGATAAAACCAATATTGTTCCTCAAACTAATTGTGCGATATCAATTTCTAAAGACCTAACTTGCGACGGCATAATATCAAATACAAACGTAAATACAATAAATTTCAACTCATCCGAATCAAGTCAAAATCTTAGTGGAATAGGACAGGTAAACATTAATAATCTCACTATGGCTAACACTTTTGCTTCTGGGGTGTTAAATCTTTTAATGCCGATATCCATTTCGAATGCTCTAACTTTAACAAATAATAATATTATATGCGATGACGTGAACTATATTGAAATGGGATCAACATCATCGGTTTCACCGGCAGAAGGTAGAGCTTCGAGTTACATTGACGGACCAATGTTCAAAGTTGGTAATACTGCATTTGTTTTTCCTATTGGATCAGGCAACACATGGGCTCCAATAGGCATCGAAGCACCTGCAAACGCATCAAGCATTTCAGCTATTTATAATCTATCTAATGGACCTTATAACTGGTCAACAGCTTATATGTGCTCAGGTAGCGAAATGTTATATGCAAGTGGCGTTGAAAATTGGGAACTCACGACAACCGATTCTTACCCAGGAGTTACTCTTTATTGGAAATCTGCCGATAGCGATATAGTAGAGCCTGCTGACATTATAGTGGCACACTATAATGGAACTTGTTGGAAAAATATGGGCGGAACTGCTGATGGAGACGCTTCTTCAGGTTCAATATCTTCAACTGTTACATTTACGTCTTATAACCCGATAACATTTGCAACTAAGTCAAAAGACAATCCTTTACCAGTCTCATTGCTAAACTTTGAGGCAAATTGCAATGGAAACTATTCAGAGCTATCTTGGACAACTGCCAGCGAGACAAATAACAACATGTTTGAAATCGAATTTAGCACAAATGCTCAAGATTGGACTCAAATAGGAACTGTTTACGGAAATGGGAACACAAATTCTATCAGCAATTATAATTTCGATTATCTGCCAGAAAATAATTTTCCTGCATATTATCGCTTAGTTCAGATTGATTTTGATGGAAAAAGAACAGAATTGGCGATGAATTCTACAGATTGTTCAACTGCAACAGATTCGAAAATTACTATAATGCCAAATCCAGCAAATGAATATGTGAAGATAGTCTCGAATACTGAATTGACAAATGAACCTTATACTTTGACAAATACAATGGGGCAGCAAGTCATTAAAGGCATTGCTAATGGATATGAAACAGAAATAAAATTAGAAAACTTAAATCCAGGTGTTTACTACCTTTTATTACCTGGTAAAAAAGATAGTTTTAAGTTAAGTAAGTTTTAGGGTTAAGGCTTTCTTGATTGATTCCCGGCTAATGTATTTTAGTCGGGAATTCTTTTTACATAGTCTTTCAGACACCAAAAACTGCGTTATTATTCGCTTAGCTAATCGGTTAGAGTTAAAATTATGGTCTTGAGTTTGTTAATATCCTTGTGAATTATTTTCTTGCTGGCATTGTTCTAAAGTAAAAAAAAAGTATCATCTTTGTACACCATAAAAAAAATGATAAAAATGATTGAAAAAATAATAATTCTTGATTTTGGCTCACAATACACACAATTAATTGCAAGAAAAGTTAGAGAGTTAAGCGTTTACTGTGAAGTTTATCCTTACAACAAGATACCTGAACTTGACAAAAGCGTAAAAGGTGTAATCCTTAGCGGTAGTCCGTTCTCAGTGAGAGATGAAAAAGCTCTCAAGCCTGATTTATCAAAAATAAAATCTAAATTTCCTTTATTGGGCATTTGCTACGGAGCTCAATATATGTCGCATTTTTATGGTGGTAAAGTTGCACAATCAGAGACTAGAGAATATGGGCGAGCAAACTTAAATTTTGTCGATACAGATAACCAATTGCTTAAAGACATAAATTTAAACTCACAAGTTTGGATGTCTCATGGAGATACAATAGTAAATATTCCCGACAATTATAAAATCATTGCTTCAACTCACGATGTTAAAGTTGCCGCATATCAAATAATGGGAGAAGAAACATGGGGGATACAATTCCACCCTGAAGTTTATCACTCTACCGAAGGCAAAGACTTACTAAAGAACTTTGTAGTTGATATTTGTAAATGTGAACAAACTTGGACGCCTACTTCGTTTATCGAAAACACAATAGATGATTTAAAACAAAAAATAGGAAAAGACAAAGTTGTTTTAGGACTATCGGGAGGAGTTGACAGCTCAGTTGCAGCAATATTGCTACATACAGCTATTGGAAAACAATTAACCTGTATTTTTGTAGATAACGGACTATTACGCAAAAATGAATTTGAGTCAGTTTTAGACTCCTACAAAGGAATGGGACTAAATGTTATTGGTGTTGATGCCAAGGATAAATTTTATTCACAACTTGCTGGAGTAAGCGACCCCGAAAAGAAAAGAAAAATTACAGGTCGAGTTTTTATCGAAATTTTTGATGCCGAAGCTCATAAAATTGAAAATGTCGTTTGGCTTGCTCAAGGAACTATTTATCCAGATGTCATCGAATCAATTTCAGTTAAAGGACCTTCAGCAACAATAAAATCACATCATAATGTAGGCGGATTGCCTGATTTTATGAAACTTAAAATTGTTGAGCCTCTATACCTATTATTTAAAGATGAAGTCCGTAATGTTGGCAAAGCTC
>JAQVPT010000021.1 GCA_028701945.1 Bacteroidales bacterium | reverse complement strand
AATCATCTCACAACATACGGTCTAAAACATCACCGTCGGTTGTTCCTTGCGATACAAACATATAGTTTTTTTTAGTATGTTTGCAATGTGGTTATTAAATTGTCCGATTTATAGGGGGTTAGACCAGATACCTATTTATAAAATGTTAAAATTCAATAAAAATCACAAATAATGCACAGATAGTTGAAAAAAAATCAACTTGGTGTGTAAAATTTGCTTGAGAGCTCTTTTGAAAAAATATAATTGTTTAACAGCCAAAAAAAGTGCTGTTGTTGCTACCGCAAATAAACTATCAAGAATAATACATAATATGATTCAGTAAAGATTGTGAATAATCAAGAAAAATTCGAAGAAGAAAAAATTAAGAAACTCAAAAAGCAATCAGTTCGTTTGAAACTATCATTAAAAAGTCCTAATTATCAGAAAATTAATAAAAATATATAGTAGATAAACTGCAATGCTCAATGCAACGGCTCGCTTAGTCCGACAAGCTCACCACATCGCAATCTACAATGCGTGAGGGCTTAGTTTGCTAATTACTCTCTTAATTTACCGTTGTTTGACAATCCCTTAATCTTCAGCCAACACAATTAATTTATCCTCTTTTGCAAATTCAACAATTTCATTTTTATCTGGATTTACAACAACACCAAACCCTTGTTCTGAGTCGTGAGATAATGATGCAATCTTATAACCTATTGCCACTTGTTGCTTTTGCCTTGCTGATTCTAATAAGGTATAAAAGTTTACTTTGGTGTTTAACTTAACATAGTTTTCGGCTGGTTTTAAGTATATCTCGCTACCCTCTGATCTCAACAAGTCTTCAAAAGCTCTCATTAAATGCTTATTCTCAGACACTTGAGCCATCAACAAACTAATTAATTTATCACTAACAATAAAGTCATCAACTTTTGTAACAGCTGCTAAATCTCTATTTCTATAATCAAGCATTTCACTCACAATCTTCATGTCGATGTCTTTGTCTGCAGAAACACGTCGTAAGTGCAATAGTGTAATTAAAGTTAACGCATCAGCCTCTTGAATGTCAAGTTTCTCATCATAACACAATACTTGAACATTTTCATAAGATGTAACATCTAAATTATCTATCACTTGACGTGATGTAATGTCACCAATTTCAAAATCAATTTTTGTGTTTTTAAGAACTTTCCGCATATTCTCAAACTCTTCTTCTGCGAACGCATAGTCAGAAACTATCTTAATATAAGACTCATCAGCTACATATTTGTCAAGCTCTCTTATCAAAATTGGTCCACGTAAATTCCAGCCTAAAATTAAAGTTTTTTCTGGTCCAGCAGGAGCTTCTTCTTTGTTTTGAATTGCATCATAATTAATACTATAATCAGTCTTATTGGAGACAATCATAGTGTCATCATCTTCGGTAACTGTTATTACTTGATCTCCTTCTTTAATAACATAATCCATTAGCGGATTTATAACAACTTCGCCATTAGCAAATTGTAGTCCCATAACTGATGATTTTTCATAAGCAAAAATTGCGTCCGAAAATGTTTTACCAATTAATTTTGGTTCGTACCCAAAATACATTTCATCGCCGTCATAATCCATAAGTTCCTGATATACAAGGCTAAGTCCACTTTGACGAGAAGTTTGAACCATAATTCTTGCAAACACATCATCGGTTAAAATAATCTCAACTTCATCTTCTCCAACCATTTTCGCAACTTCGTAATTCTTAAAATCTTTAATTTCCGAGACTATATGATAAGCTCCTTCTTTACGCTTAGGATTATTTGTGATTGCAAGTATAGTTTTAATCGCTTGGGAATCAGCATTTCCGACTACAGGAGAAAGAATTATTATAGATTTAGCTGCATGTGGGTTAACCATTGCTAAGCTATCAAGGTCGTTAGGGCAACCAGTACGACAAATAACTTTCATATTGCCCATATTTGGGATTTTCTCTCTAATTAAATCTTCCATTTCGACTTTATCCATTTCCGACAATATGACAATACGAGGTTTCTTTTGATTTTCTCCAGCTATAACTAATTCCGAGATAATTGTAAATATTTTACTACTCCAACCTAAAATTAATGTATGATTTGATTCTAAAACTTTACTTTTGCCTTTTCTTAATTCATCTAATTTACTTTCGATACCAGAACCTAAAATTCCAATTAAAGTTGATAGAATAAATATCCCACTAAGCGTAATCACAAAGCCAAACAATCGGAAAACCCAATCGACATCACCAGCAACAGTTCCCGGATCCATTGCACGCATAAGCCCTTGCCAAAAACCTTCAAAAACATTCATCGGTTCTTCGCCATCTGATGTTAGTCGAAATCCCCAATATACAAAGCCAGCAATAATTACAGTTATAAGTGATAGTAGTCCAAGCAAGCCTATCATTGCACTTGGTCCTTTACTCATCAGGTTATCAAATTTATACCTGGATTTTTCTTTAAAACTTGGTTTTGACTTCATGAAACTTTATTTTCGTATTGTTTAATAATCAACAAAAATAATAAAAAAGAAGTGTTTTTGTGATTTTTTTCAGTCAAGGCTATTTTAAATGCAGAAAAGCATAAAAAACAAAATTACAACAATTAGAATTTTCTATCCAGTAACAGATATTTTTATAAGCTTACCTCGATTTATTATCTTTATTCTTCCGTTTTCATCAGTGATAATAAGCATATCAGCGAGCACAATTTATGAAGTACTTTTCTGATAGCGGAAAATAGTATCTGATTATCCGAATAATAAAGAGTTTAAGCCTACAAAATATCTTAATTAAGCCCAAAAAATTAACATTTTTTTAACTAAATTTAGCAAGTTAACTTGCTAAATTAACTTTAATTTAGCAAATAAGATGATATATTTTAGCTAAATATAGTTATTTATATTTACTAAATTTACGTGAAATAAGTAAATATATTTAATTTTCTAATAAATATTTAGTACATTTGCAGTAAATATTAATAGAAATTGAATTGGATAAACAGAAATATTGAAAATCTACTGGACGATTACATTGTTCCTGGCAAAGTCTTTTTGTTATATGGTCCACGGCGTGTAGGTAAAACCGCTGTACTACAAAAATATGTATTAGAACATTTTCGCAATTACTTTATTGGTACAGGAGATGATATCCAAGTGCGAAAAATACTATCATCCGAAGACTTGATACAAATTACAAATTCGTTTCAAGGTTATAATGGTATTTTTATTGACGAAGCACAACGAATTCCGAATATAGGTTGGGGGCTAAAGCTATTAGTTGACCATAATCCTAATTTAAAAATAATTGCAAGCGGATCATCATCGTTTAAACTTTCGAATGACACAGGCGAACCACTTACTGGCAGATGCAACACCTTTAGAATGTTTCCGGTTTCAATATCAGAGCTTATTAAAACTCATGGTAACATGCACGTTACTCAAAATTTAAACGATTATCTAATTTACGGGACATATCCAGAAACATTAACTGCCTTAAACTATAATTCAAAAAAAAGATATTTAATCACACTAAGAAACTCCTATCTTTTTAAAGATATTCTAGAGCTGGAAAACATCAAGAACCCAGATAAACTTCACGACCTTCTGCAAATGTTAGCATTTCAAATCGGTCAAGAAGTTTCTATAAACGAGTTTTCCATTTCACTTGGAATTGCAAAACAAACAGTTGAACACTATATAGATTTGCTCGAAAAATCTTTCATTATCATAAAAGTAAGAGCGTACTCAAAAAATTTGCGTAAAGAGATATCCAAAAGCAGTCGATTTTATTTTTATGACAATGGTGTACGAAATGCAATAATTAATAATTTCAATCCAGTCGGGCAACGCATGGACATAGGGATGCTTTGGGAAAACTTTTGCTTTATCGAAAGAATTAAAAAACAAAATTATCAAGGTATCTTTTCAAATAATTACTTTTGGAGAACTTACGACAGACAAGAAATTGATTTAGTTGAAGATCGTGACGGAGTTCTACACGCTTATGAATTTAAATGGAATTCACGAAAAACATGTAAAGTTCCAAAAGTTTTCAAAGAAACATATCCTAACTCCGAGTTTCAATGTATTACACCTGATAATTTTTGGGAATTTGTGGTGTAATACCTATATAATTATCTTTTTAATCATATCATATTTATCCCTATCAAGATATGCAATAAAATCAGGAGTTCTAAGATCGGTAGAATTATAGATAATTTCATTTCCCGTATTAATATCTTTAACACAACCTCCAGCGGAACTCAAAACTGCATGCCCAGCACCAATATCCCACTCTGAGATAGCACCAATTCTTGGATAAATATCAATACTGCCCTCAGCTATACGGCAAAATTTTAACGAGCTGCCAACACTACAAACATTCACATCTGGAATTTTCGATTTAATATTTGACACCAAACTTGCAGTCTTTTCGTTAAGATGCGACTTGCTAACAATCATACTCAAACCTTCTGTTTTAATCAAAGGGAGAGATTTCATACTAACTTCTTCACCAGTAAAATCGTATAAAAAAGCACCTTCTTTTATATTTCCATAGTATAGTTTTTTAAGTGCAGGAGCAAAAACCACACCTTCGACAGGCTTATTATTTCTTATCAGAGCAATATTGACAGTAAATTCATCCTCACCTTTAACAAATTGCTTCGTTCCATCAATTGGATCAACTAACCAATATTCAGATACGTCTTTACGATCTTCATATTTAATTTGAGAAGATTCTTCGCTAATAATTTTTAAGCCTGTCTTATTTAACTCTGTTACAATAATATTATTAGCCGCAATATCGGCAATGGTAACTGGTGAGTTATCAGACTTATATTTGGTTACAAAATCTTTTTGATAATATTTTAGTATCTCCTCTCCTGCCCTTTTTGCAAGTTCTATCAGTATTTCACGATAGAATTTCATTTATTTTTAATAACATTCGTAGCAGAAGCTTGTGCAGTTGGAGTAATAAGCATATCATTAATACAAACATGTTCGGGTCTTGTTATTACGTAAAGAACCGCATCGGCAATATCAGAAGCACATAATGGGGTTAAATTTTTATACACTTCACAAGCACGTTTTTCATCTCCATGGAATCGCACAATTGAGAACTCTGTTTCGACTAATCCAGGAGCTATTTGAGAAACTTTTATACCATAAGGGAGCATATCTATTCTCATAGCTTTTGTTAAAGCATCGACAGCATGTTTTGTCGCACAATAAACATTTCCGCTTGCATAAACTTCTTTGCCAGCAATCGAACCAATATTTACGATATGTCCTTTTTTGTTTTCAATCATAATTGGCGAAACTGCACGTGTGAGATATAGTAATCCCTTAATATTGGTATCTATCATTTTTTCCCAATCCTCAATATCGCCATCCTGAATTACGCCAAGTCCAGAAGCAAGTCCTGCATTATTTACAAGCACATCTATCTTCTTAAATTCTTGTGGCAAACTTTCGATTGCATTAAAAACTTCTTGCTTGTTTCTAATATCAAAAGACAGACAAATAACTTTAGATTTAGTCTCTTTTTCAAGTTTTGATTTCAAAGCATCAAGACGTTCATTTCTACGTCCTGTAATAATGAGGTCAAAATTATTGTTAGCGAGCAATTCGGCAATTGCACATCCTATACCAGCACTTGCTCCAGAAATTAAAGCGATTTTATTCATATTAAAATTATTTTGTATTGCTTAAAACTAAACTGTTTACGTCCAAAAACAAATGACAAAAGTCAATAAAGAAGTGGACACAATTCGTTAATATTTAACCTGAAATAAATCTTTTTGCAGCAAGATATTCTTGCGGACAAATAAATATTTTTGTATCAGGCATTATGGTATATCCTCTTCCGTCTGGATTGTATTTTTCAAAAAGTTTTACAATTTTATTTGCATATTCGGTAATATTCAAATCATCCAAAAGATTCAATTCACGCACATTTATCAAATCTGCATCTTTAAAATTAAATGCATCGGTACTTTGTTGAGTATTCAGCGTAATCTGTCCCCAGTTATCAAAAAATCGACTTGTATTTTTAAGCATCAATTTAAAATGCAAACTATGATTAAGGTTTAAATATATCGAATTTACAAAGCCTTTTTTATTTTCTCTGCACAACTTTTCAAATTTTTGCACCCAAAACCAATATCTCGGATTATCTTGATGAATAAATGGAAATATATCACAACTAAGATTATAATCACAATGTCCAAAAACTACATTTTTAAATTTTGGATGTTTAAACTTAATAATATCTTCAAGGTTTCCGAATGCCTCATTACTTTCAATAATTGGAATAACCTCATCGAAGTTTAAGTTTTGATTTTCATCAAGGAACTTCTCTAATATTTCGGGGGAAGTAACATTTGCAAGGAACAAAACTTTAAATTTCATACCATCAAGTTTGTTCAGTGCGGCAATATCATCATGATATCGATTATCCCCATATTCATTAATTCGGAAACCAATCCACGATTTAAGTATTTTTGTTTTGTTTTTAGTTATGAGTTTTATAACTTTCTCTCTATAGTCAGACTTATACCTATTACTATCGTTTTGTTTAAAATCAATAATACTGTCTTCGAAATCAAAACACGAAACAGTATTTTGCTCAGACAATTGCCGATGAAATTCAACAAAAGAATCTTCTTTGAATTTTACAAATTGATAAGATGTTATCATAAACTTGGTTTTTATTTAGTTGTTTTGTTTTTCTATGTTTTTTTCGAAATACTTTAAAGCCAATAATACAAGTCTGTATGAAACATAAATCATAACAGGCAAAGACACAAGGCTAATAATTTCTTTTAGATATTCCATATTGTAAATTTAATAAGATTTTTCATTTTCATCATTCATTTCATCATCAGTAATTTTATGTTTATTTATCGCTCGCCACGAAATTATTGCCAATCCAAGCATTACAGGAATAAGCAGAGACACATAACTCATAATTTTAAGTGTAAATAAACTTGAGCTTGCATTTTGTATTGTCAAGGAGCTTTGCAAATCGGCATAAGAAGGATAAAATGCAGTATTGTTTAATCCGGCTATCAGTAACAGAGCCAAAACAGTTAAAACTGTTCCTGAAGCAGCAAACCAAAATCCTTTTTCAAAATTAGTTTTACTAAATAAAGTTTTTAAAACTCCCCATAAAACGCCAATTATACCAAGCAATAATGTAATTAATACAATTGGCATATCTAATAAATTATGCAGATACTTGTATTTCTCCATAAATACGATTCCGTCAGCATCGACTGCAAAGCCTTCTTTAAGCATTAAATAAGTTAAAAACGATAAAAAACAAATCAAAAAAGGTATAAGATTAATCAGTATTTGCTTTTTTGAGCGTTTGTAAATATTTTCGTTTTGAATGGTTAAAATAAAATACAAAGCCCCAAGCATTCTTGCGAGAAAAAACACAGACAATCCTAAACTTACATTATGCCAATTTAAAAGTGCTTCAAGACCTCTTGTTTCATTATGCCATGTAACATTATTAAGCATGTTTAGCGAGAAATCGGCGCCATTATAAAAAGTACCAACAACAGTTCCAATAATAAGCGTGCCCACTAATCCATTAATAAACAATAATGTTTCATAAAACCTTTTACCAAACACATTGGCAGATTTCGACATAAATTCATACGACACGGCTTGCAATATAAAAACCAATAAAAGAACTGTCCACGCCCAATAAGCACCACCAAAACTCGTAGCATAAAAAAGTGGAAATGACGCAAAAAAAGCACCCCCAAACGTAACTAAAGTTGTAAAAGTAAATTCCCATTTACGCCCAAGTGTATTCACAATCATTTTTCGTTCTTTATCGGTTTTACCTATTGTATAAATAAGAGTTTGTCCTCCTTGAACAAAAAGTAAAAACACTAACAATGCACCAAGCAAGGACACCAGCAACCACCAATATTGCTGAAAGAAAAGATGAGTAATTTCTGCAGTTATCATAATTGTTTCCCTCCTTCATTTTCGGGTTTAGCAGGCCCGTCTTTAATAAATCTGAGCATAATACTTACTTCGGCAATTAGCAGTCCAGTAAAAATAAAAGCAAATATCCAAAAAGTTGTTTGCACCGCACCAGTTGCAATATTCGTAACACCGGCATCTACAGTCATTAAATCTTGAATAACCCATGGCTGGCGACCAACCTCAGCAACTACCCAACCCGCTTCAGAAGCAATATAAGCCATAGGAACACAAGCAATACCTATAATGTATAATATTTTCGCGAACTTAAAGTTTTCGAGTTTATTTCGTATTGTCAGCCAAGCAAAAATAAGAAAAACGAGAACGAACATAGTACCGAAAATGACCATTATATGAAAACTATAAAAGACAATTGGCACGTGCGGAACAATATCTTTTGGGTCTTTCACATAAGAATAGCCAAAATGCTCAAAATTATCCATTAATATATCATACTGCACTTTTGCATCCTCAGTATTTCCTTGGGCTTTAAATTCTTTATAGGCAATAAGGGCATTCATAGCAATTTTGCCTTTTGCAATTCTTTCTGAGGTTGGCAATATTTGATTTTCTTCATCTCCATAAACAATATCGGTAATACCTGGCACATAAGTTTTAGTATCAAAATCTATTAAAAAGCTCAACACTCCTTTAAATCCAATTTTAAACAAGAAAGGATCCTCGTCATTATCGACAGCTTTTTTAGGATTTAGAATTGCTATTCCGATAAGTTCGGCTTCCTGGCCACCTTCATACAAACCTTCCATTGCAGCAAGTTTCATTGGTTGATGTGTAGCGACTTGCACAGCCGAACCATGCCCTGTAAAAATAAGTGCCATTACCGAAATAAATCCAAAGACAGATGCAATTACTATGCTTCGTTTAGCAAGCAAGGTTTCTCTTTTTCGCAACAAAAAATATGAGCTAACCCCAATCACAAATATAGCAGCAAGCGTATATCCAGAAGTAACAGTATGCAAGAATTTATTTACAGCCACGGGCGACAGTAAAACTTCCCAAAAATTAAGCATTTCGTTACGTGCAGTGTCAGGATTAAAAAACATACCAGCGGGATATTGCATCCAAGCATTTGCAACTAATATCCATAATGCTGATAAGTTTGCTCCCACAGCAGTTAGCCAAGTTGAAGCAAGATGAAACTTCTTACTTACTTTATTCCAACCAAAAAACATAACAGCGATGAATATAGTTTCCATAAAGAAGGCCATTATTCCCTCTATCGCCAACGGAGCTCCAAATATATCACCGACAAACCAACTGTAATTCGACCAATTTGTACCAAATTCAAATTCAAGGATTATACCTGTTGCAACACCAATAGCAAAATTAATAGCAAAGAGTTTCATCCAAAATTTAGTTATTCTCTTCCACTCTGGATTACCAGTTTTCACATAAACTGTTTCCATTATTGCGATAATGAATAATATTCCAAGGGTTAATGGAACAAAAATCCAATGGAACATTGCTGTTAAGGCAAACTGTGCCCTCGACCAATCAATTAATGACAGATCAATGTTCAGTAGTAATTGTGTCATTCTGTGCTGCTTTAATTAGTTCATTTATAACATGCTCACTTCTTTGCTCGTCTGTTTCAAAGTTTGTCTTTAAATGATTAGGAAAAAATATAAATTTCACCAAAACAAATAAAAGCACACCTTTAACAATCATAATTAGCCACATTTGCTTACCCCAACGGGGCATAGTTTTAAATCCCTCATAATAAAATCTGAATATTCTTTTTAATATTCTCATATCATTTATGGCTCAGTTCTATATTTAAAATGCAAAGGATCTCCGAGTTCTCCATAACCGACTTCATCACCAGCCTCATTTATCTGCTCTTCGAGTTTTCTAATATATTCGTCTGTTTCGGCCACTATTTGGGGTTTTCCTTTATAAAGATTATAAGCATCGTGATATTTAACAGGTGTTATATTGGGCATAATAACATTTGCACCGCACCTAATTCCTTCTTCCCTACCATCAGGGTTTATTGCTTGTAATGCTGTTGCAGAGGTAATATTAACATCTTTCATAAGTATTCTTAAAACCGCTATCATCTTAAGTGTGAGGTCAAATCTCTCTTTTACCGGTAGTAAAACATCATTATAACGATATAGCGGCGTGTCCTCATGCTCAATATAAGGTCCCATTCCGCACATATCTATATCGTATTCTTTCATAAATAGGAGGTCATCGGCAAGGTCTCCCATAGTTTGATAAGGTAAACCAATCATCACTCCTGTTCCGGTCATATAACCAGCTTTTTGTAAATCCTTAAGGGCTTGTTTTCGTAATTCAAAATCGTGTAATTTATCTTTCGGATGAATTTTATAAAACAAATCCTCATTAGAAGTTTCAACACGCACAAGATACCTTGTTGCTCCAGCTTCTAACCATCTATCATAGGTTTCGATTTTTTGCTCACCAAGAGACAATGTTACACCAACTTTTATAGATGATAAAGCCTGTATTTTCTTCAAAAGACCTTCGATACGATCAATAAACTTGGCATCTTGTCTTTCGCCAGACTGAATTACGATGGATCCCCAGTTACGATCTAAAGCGTACCTAACAACTTGCAAAACTTCGTCATCAGTAACTGTGTAACGTTGCACTTTTGTATTTCCTTTACGGATACCACAATAATAACAATTTTTAGTACAAACATTCGATAACTCTATCAATCCACGAAAGTAGGTATAATTCCCAACATGATTTGACTTGATTTCGGCAGCTTTTTTATAAATGAGTTCAGTTTCCGAAGGATTTGCTGAGAGTAACAAAATCAAATCTTCACGATTAAGATTTTCTTTTTTAAGTATTGAAGTAATTTTATTCTGCATATCAATTTAAGATAATAGCATCAAAAATAAACAATTTACACAAAAAACGGGATGATTTTCTTTTATTTTTTAATAATTATAGGAATTAGCAGTATTTAGCTATGATTTATCTCTGGATCAAAAAAGCTAAAATGGACACTGCCATATTTTTTTTCCATAACAAAAAAGGGTAACGAAGAAAAATTATTTTTCTCGGAATGCTCAATTATTAAAAGAGAAGCCTCTGTTAAAACCTTGTTTTTAAAAACGGAATGATAAACTTCCTCAATATTTTCGAGAGAATATGGCGGATCGGCAAAAATTAGATCAAATTTCTGTTTGCAATAGTTTAGATATCTAAAAACATCAGATTTATAAACTTTGGCATTATCAAATTCTAAATCAACAAACTGTTTTTCGATATAAGCGACATTTTGATAATTGCTTTCGACTGCGACAAGCGATTTTACTTCTCGACTGCAAAACTCATAAGAAATGCTACCAGTACCGCTAAACAAATCAAGAACATCTATATTTTCGAAATTGAAATAATTATTGATAATATTAAATAGGGCTTCTTTAGCAAAATCTGTTGTAGGTCTAGCACTGAAATTTGTAGGTGGAATTATTTTTTTACCTTTATATTTGCCGCCAATTATTCGCATGAAATTATATTTAGAAAATTGTAATAATAATGAGGTGATGTTTCTTGAAATTTATAAAAATACTTATAATCGGTATTTTGAGATTCGAAATAAACCTGAGATACAAATTTGCGTAAATTCAGTACAGCGAGATTATCTGTTTCGATAAAACCTGAGAATACTAGTTTAGCATTTTCTTGAGAGAGTTTTAATTGGTCAAAGATATTTATAATATAATATAAAAGGTCATTATTCGTTCTGTAAGTATAAGTATTATAAAATACAACAGCAGAATCTTTCAATATTAAAATGTCGCAAAAATCGTGAAACACTTGCACGTAAACTTTTTCTCCTAAAGGACTATCACTCAACTTATTATCGGTGAAATGAGATTCTATAAAACTATGAGATTGTGGAAACAAACTGTATTCAGTAAATAATTCGTCAAGTACTTGAATAATATCATTGTCAACTGAATATATCAGATAATTTCCAGATTTATCTAGTTTTGAAAACTTAACTACTCTTTCGGGTGTTGGGAAAAAGTTAAGATTATATATTTCGTTTATTTTACTATTTTGAAATAAAGCTTCAGGTATAATAGTTGTGCGATGGTCAGCTATAACGATATTAACTTTTTGATATTTGCCAAGATTTAATTTCTCATTTATGACAAACTCTCTAAATTCTGCTGCAATGTCCTCCATATTATCACAAGCTTGTGATACCAAAGCATTAAATCTTTTCGGTTCTTTATTATATAATGCATAAGAAAATCCATCCCTGGAAATAAGGATGGACAGACTTAAATCATCAGGGTTTATGTTCTCTGTATCTTTATCTCTAATACAAAGGTTTTTCATTTTAGATTTTACTCCCAGTTACCTGCATTATTGTTAGCTTCTTTCAAGTTACCTACTCGCATACAGCTATCGTTTTTAAGAGCATTATAGTTAATTATTAACTGTTTATCAAGTCCGTCAAGAATATCCATATTCAACGCATAGCATTGAAACACTTTCACTTCCACGCCAGAGCCTGTCATAACAGCAGCAGTATCCATCAAGAAACGAGTGCGTTTACCAACAGGAGAATATCCAATAGAATCGATAGGATATTTAATGTGTTTAAATAATGAATCAATTATCGGGACATAAAAAGTGTCACGAGAAACGATACCAAGTTTTAGTGCTTGAGCTTCAGTTAAAGAATCGGGAACAAAACCAATAGCTCTAACAACTCTAATATCTTCTTTTTTGATAAAATCTACCAGAGTATCAAAATCGGGGGTATAAAAACCTGTAACCTCTTTATAAGCTACCTGTGCAGTTCTGATATCCTTTAACCTATCAATTGTTTTATTAAAGCGTAATACCCGTTGTTCCTCAAACTTAATAGGTTTGTTAATTCCGACAACAATTAAATAAGCCAAAGCTACAATAGCACCTAAAAGTGCAACTTTAATAATAATACCAACTGTTTTATTCATTTTCGCAATTTTAATTTAGTTTTGTGAACAAAAATAATTTATTTTTTTATAATATTAACAAAATTTAGACTTAAATATTAAATAATGATAGAAAACTTTTTCAATTCACAGCTATTAAAAAAACTTGGGCACATACCTACACTCGGACAAACAGAGGCAATCAACAACTTATTACCATTTTTAAACGACAGAGAAAAGTTCAGCATTTTCACACTAACAGGATATGCTGGCACAGGAAAGACAAGTCTGATAAGTGCACTAATAAACTTGCTTTCCAACATGAAGATAAAGACCGTTCTCCTTGCACCAACTGGTCGAGCGGCTAAAGTTCTATCGAATTATTCGGGACACTCTGCATCTACAATACATAAGTGCATTTACCGACAAAAATCGACAAAAAAAGCCGAAAGTGGCTTTTCAATCAATTTTAACATAAATAAAGACACTGTTTTTATTGTTGACGAAGCCTCAATGATTGGAAATATTGATACTGGCAACAGTGTATTTGGTAGCGGTAGATTATTAGACGATTTACTAAGTTTTGTTTTTAATGATAATAATTGCCGATTAATTCTTCTCGGTGATACTGCACAACTACCACCTATTGGGACAGTTTTAAGTCCTGCTTTAGAAAAAGCATATCTCGAATCTCTAGGCATGAAAGTCTATAACAGTGAATTAAACGAAGTTGTGAGACAAAGTGAAGAGTCAGGAATATTACATAATGCAACTTTAATTAGAGAAATAATATCAAATGACGAGTTCAATTTTCCGAAATTGGAATTAAAAGGATTTAAAGATATAGAAAGCATTAACGGTGCCGAATTATTAGAGGAGTTAGAAACCTGTTACTCAAAATATGGAGAACACGAAACGAAAGTCATTTGCCGCTCAAATAAATATGCAAACAAATATAATGCTGGTATTCGCAACCGTATAATGTGGAAAGAAGAAGACATTTCGCATGGCGATTTGCTAATGGTTGTCAAAAATAATTATAGTTGGTTGCCCGAGAAAGCCGAAATTGATTTTATTGCCAATGGTGATATAATTGAAGTAATCAGAATTGTCAAAAGGTATGAATTATATGGACACAATTACATAGATTTGACAGTTAGTTTTACTGATTATCCGGCATTAGAAATTGATGTAAAAGCAATTATCGACACCCTCAGTTTAGACGCTCCTTCTATGCCAGAAAATTATTATAAAGATTTATACCTGCAATTACAACTAGACTACAATCATATTACCGACAGCAATAAACGACATGAAGAAATTTTAAAAGACCCGTATTTTAATGCCTTACAAATAAAATTTGCTTATGCCGTTACATGCCACAAATCGCAAGGCGGGCAATGGAAAGCAGTTTTTGTAGATCATGGTTGGCTTAACAAAGAAGCAATGACACCGCAAAACAAATACGAGTTGCTAAGATGGCTTTATACGGCAGTAACAAGAGCAACCGAAAAACTATATTTGGTAAACTTTGATAAGGAGTTTTTGGAGTAAAATTTTCATTTATTGTAGAAAGTATGAGAGAAAAAACTTATTCCTCATCATAAATATCAATTTTAAACATTCCCAAACTAATCTGATATCCTTGTCCATCTAATGAAGATATAAACTCGCCATGTTTTCTTTTATTTCGATATTCAGGTTCGGTTTTGGGATGTTTTAAAAATTGTGCAATGTAATTGGAGTCTTCTGCAACGTTTACAACAGTATGAAAAAACAAAAAGTCTTTGCCTCTATACATCGAAGATCCAGCTATCTTTTTTCCGTTAAGAACAACATCAGAAATGCCCTGAATATTCAATCCGTTTACTCCCTGCTTCTCTAAAGCGCTGATAACTTTCATATTACAATCGTGAAAAAAAGATTTTATTTCTGTAAGTTTATAATCATGCGAAATCATTGAAACTACAAAAGTTTTTGGCGTCAGAACAACCGAATGTCCTCCGCTGGGACGCTGCATTATAACAGCATTTTCACGTTTTACTGCATCAATTTCAACCGCATCTTCAATATTATCACGCTGTCCAAGAATAATATAAACTTTATCAGGTTGCCAAACCAAAACACCTTGCTCCTGTCGCTCAAAAAGGCTTTTGTCTGGGAGATTGTATGCTTGCAATAAATTCATGTGGTAAAGATAATATTTTTTATTGCGATAAATTTAGTCATTTGTTACAAATATATCCATTTTATACCCTCTATTTATTACAAATAATTTGATTTTATACCCTCATTTTATTGGTTATCAGAAGAGCCTGACAAGTTGGGAATCTAAAAAAAAATATTTTCGATTTTTAATTTTTAATCATTGCGACTATTTTTATCATACGATATTCTTAAACGAGTAACTAGCGTTTACTTTATTTATTTCCATTTTTCACCTTGGAGACTCAAGTCTAACAAAAAGAAACTGTCCCCATCGTAGTATCGCATAAAAACACTCTTAAAACCAATACTACAAACATGTTTTTCGTATAAACACCTTCGCCAATTAGTTATAAAACTACCAATTTTCAGTAAATCTGTATAATTGATAAGTAGTTGATAATTAACATATCACACCTAAAATATATCTAAACATCCCGTATTATTCTGAGGATAATAGAGAATAACAGTAACTTTCAAGTTACCCCCAAACCAATTTTGCGACTAATTATTAATCAGTGCCTTCATCTGCTTCCTGTTCACCTGACACATCATTCTCTGCCAAAGCAGCCTCTTTTCTTTCTTGTTCCAATTTTTCAAAATATTCAGGTTGAGCCTTTTTAATGAATTCGACAACATCAACATAGCCTTCCATAAACTTATCAAAATCTTCTTTATAAAGAAAAATTTTGTGTTTTTCGAAGCGAGAGTTACCATCTTTATCGAAAACTTTTTTGCTTTCTGTGATAGTTAAATAGTAATCCTCTTGACGAGTTTCTTTAACATCAAAAAAATAAGTTCTTTTACCTGCTCTCACCGAAACTGAATAAATATCTTCTCTCCTTTTATCAGTGCCTTCCATACAATACTTTTTATTGTTCAGTACAAATTTAATCAAAAATATTCAGACAAAATTCATATTTGATAGAATTCTTTTCGATTATTTATGTTTTATCCCAAATAAAAAGGAAATTATATTACTTTTGTAGCAATAAAAAAAAGTACTTATACATGATTAGCCGAAGATTAGTAAGAATAAAGGCAATGCAAACATATTATGCCTTTTTACAGGATAGTGGGGATGTTTCTGCTGAAAGGATATGGCACGAATTGAGATTCAATATTGAAAAATCACATGAACTATATGTTTACTTACACTGTCTATTGCTTGCAGTTTGTGATTATGCCGAAGGAAAAATTGAACTAAACAAAAAAAAGCACCTCCCATCACACGAAGATTTGAATCCTAATACAAGGTTTATTAACAATAAGATTTTTGAAGCTTTCAGAAATAACAGTACCATAAACAACTTATACAGCAATGTTGATTTCAATTGGTCAGATTACCCTGAATTTATAAAATCGATATGGCTGCAAATCACAACTGCCGATTATTATAAGACATATACATCATCGGAAGGCAATTCAATAAAAGAAGATATAAAGATAATTGATAAAATAATTTCTAAAATACTTGTCGAAAATTCAGAGCTTGACGAAATATTAGAAGAAAAGAGTATTTTTTGGAATGACGACCTTGAGTTCCTATTAAGTAATATTGTTCAAGGGATTAAAAAGATTAAAATTTCTGAAGATACGCCTATCAGATACTCCCTAAAAGACGTATTTAGAGATGCTGGTGACGAAGAATTTGCAAAAAAGCTTATTGTAAAAGCAGCATTGCACAAAGATAGATACGATAGAAACATTTTAGAAACTCTTAAAAAATGGGAATTAGAACGCATAGCATTTATAGACAGAGTTATACTACACCTTGCTCTGTGCGAGATCAACGAGTTCCCCGACATGCCAGTTAAAGTAACTATTAATGAGTATCTTGAAATTGCTAAATATTACAGCACAGAAAAAAGCAGTCTTTTTATAAACGGGATTCTCGATAAAATCTACAATCAATTAAAAGAACAAAACCTTCTCAATAAAAAAGGCTTAGGGCTGGTAGAGTGAGAGAACAGGAAATTGGTGGTCGGTACAGTAAAACAACCAAAAACCCGCAAACATAGAACCAATAAAATTGGCGAGAAAACTAATGAGTTTATTAAAGGTTTAACAAACCCTAAATTTATGATAGAAACATTAACATTAACAATCTTTTAATATTTTGCTACCCAAATAGACATTATTAACTAAAGAAAAATATTATATTTGCAGCACTTATTGAATAAAATTAGTGAATTATGAGGAATGTGGTACTTTTATTAGGGCTTATCGGCGTATTAGCATTTTGCTCATGCAAGGATAGCAAGAATAAAACAGGAGGTGAATACAATATCGACAACCCTGCAAACGCTGATAATCCAGATGCAAGTAAAGACGGATTATCTGAAATTAGTTTTGATGAAACAGAATTCAATTTTGGAACTGTTATTCAAGGTGAAAAAGTAATCCACAGTTTTGTTTTTACTAATACAGGAAAAGGGAATTTAATTATTTCAAATGTCAAAGCCTCTTGTGGATGTACTGTTCCAAAATGGACAAAAGAACCTATAAGACCAGGACAAAAAGGAAATGTAGAAATAAAATTTGACAGTGCAGGCCGAGATGGGAAACAAACAAAGACTGCAAAGGTTTATTCAAATACAGTTCCTAACGTAACCGAATTAATTATAAGATGTGAAATTATTTACTAAATTTTTAACATAAAACACAATTCTATGAATCAGTTATTTTTAATGGCTCAACAAGAAGGACAAAGTCCTTACAGTTCAATTATTTTTTTAGTGCTAATCGTTGCTGTTTTTTACTTCTTTATGATTAGACCACAAATGAAAAGACAAAAAGAAGCAAAGCAGTTTCGCGAAGGTCTCAAAATAGGTGATAGAGTTATCACGTCAGGTGGAATTTACGGAAAGATTGTAGAAGTACAAGACAATCATGTTCGAGTAGAAATCGACACAAATGTAAAAATAAAAGTTGACAAAGCTTCTGTAGTAGCTAGTCCAGCAGACATTCAAAACCAACCTCAAAAATAACAATCAGCCAATTATAAATGAGTGAAACTACAAAATCTAATAATAGCGTTCTTCGGTTTTTGACAAATACATTAAAAAACCGGAACATACTTATATTTTTAGTTTTTTTTGTAATATCTGCTTTTTTGTGGTTTTTGAATGCTATTAACAAGGAATATACAACAGATTTATCCCTGCCCTATAAAATCGAGAACCTTCCGCAAAACATGAGTTTGTCAGAAGAAAACGATGTCGAATTAATTTTAACCGTATCAGGGCACGGATACAATCTACTACGTGAGGAGATAGAGAAAGTCAAACTACCCTTAGTTATTGATATAAAAAGTAAAAAAAATCCTATAAAAATCTATAACAGTATTCATAACAGCACTCAATCATTTATCTTAACAAATGACATTAAAAACCGTGTGAATAAACGTTTAGGTGACAATATTGGACTTGTTAAAATAACTCCTGATACTATTTATTTAAATGTCGTTCAATCGTATTCTAAAAAGCTAAAAGTCATACCTATTGTAAATTATACAACAGAAAAAGATTACATATTAAATGGACGGTTAAATGTCAAACCTGATTCGATAACCGTTTACGGAGATAAAGGAATTATCGACACCTTAACCGCAGTTTATACAAACAAAACCGAACTTGGTACGATAGGAAAAAATAATATACATTCACTAAATATCAAATATGCAAAAAACATAAGATATTCAAAATCGACTGTACTCATAGAAATCCCTTTAGAAAAATACACGGAAGCCTATCAAAAAATAGATATCCAAGCGATCAACTGCCCAGGAAATTTAAAAATGCGACTTATGCCTTCTTTTGTTGATGTTTCATTTAAAGTTCCTTTGAGCATTTTCGAAGAAGTTACGAACTCCGATTTTACTGCAATTATTGACTTCAATGATGTTCAAAATCAAGAAGCAGAAGTAAAAGTAAGTTGCACAAAACCAGATATAATAATTACTGCGGTAAAACCTATCAGTGTCAAAATCCTACCCGAACAAATCGAAAAAACAAGTGATTAAAACAGGGATAACCGGCATAATTGGTTCGGGAAAATCTGTCGTAAGTTCTGTTTTCCAAATATTAGGCATTCCTGTCTATAATGCCGACCAACAAGCTAAAAGAATAATGAATACTAACGCAAAAGTTAAAACTAAAATTATTGAAAATTTTGGTCAAAATGCGTATAATAATAATTGTCTTAACAAAAAGCATATTGCATCTGAGATTTTCAATGATAATGATAAAAGAGCTCTAATGAATGCGATTGTTCACCCCGCCGTTAAAGATAATTTTGTCGAGTGGGCATCAAAACAAAAAATTGAAATATGTGCAATAGAATCAGCATTAATTTACGAATCTGGTTTGGATGTAATACTCGATGTAATTATCATGGTTACAAGTCCGCAAGAAGTTCTTATAGATAGGATTTGTAGAAGAGATAGTATTGAGGTTTCGGAGGCTATTAAAAGGATTGGTTCGCAAAATTTCTACAATAATCCAGACATAAAACCTGACTACTATTTATATAACGATGACGAACACTCCATTATCTTACAAAGTATAGAAATAATAAAGAAAATTAAAGAAAAATGGTAAAACTTGGCAAATGGATAGGCGGTGGTTTAGGTTGGGCTTTTGGAGGACCAATCGGTGCACTTTTAGGTTTTTTCATAGGTTCATTTTTGGATACTGCTACTATAAGCACAAAATCATTAAAAGTTGGAGGGGGAACCCAAAGAGGTGATTTTATGCTCACTTTTTTGATTCTTTCGGCAGCAGTAATGAAAGCCGATCGAGTTGTAAAAAAAAGTGAACTCGAATTTGTAAAAAGATTTCTCCGCTCAAATTTCTCGGAGGCTGAAACCAAAGATGCATTAATAGTGCTCAAAGAATTACTAGAAAAAGACATTCCTCTTGATGATGTTTGCATGCAAGTACGCAGAAACATGAGTAATCCATTAAAATTACAAATATTACACTACCTGTTTGGAATTTCTGCTGCTGACGGCATAGTTCACAAAGACGAAATAACTATTATTGAGCAAATTGCTATTAAAATCGGACTAACACAGCATGAATATAAATCAGTAATGTCAATGTTTGTTCAAGAAACTGACTCAGCATACGAAATACTTGGAATTGACAAAAGTGCTAGTGATGATGAGATAAAAAAAGCATATCGCAGTATGGCAATAAAGCATCATCCAGACAAAGTAGCAAAAATGGGCGAAGACATAGAAAATGCTGCAAAAAAGAAATTTCAGACAATAAATGATGCCTATAATAAGATAAAAAAAGAACGAGGAATAAAGTAGAGACTGTTCTTCGAGTAACCGAGAACAGTTTAAGCACATTTTATAAAAAAATGACGGGCACAGAAACTTCGATAGAGCGTATCTAATAATAGTCCAACTAAAGGAACAAAAGCGATAAGAATAATTAAATCGTTAACAGAAACTTTGACTAAAGTATAATTTAAATCTCCGTCTGACAAATATGACCAAACAAAAACCATTTCAGTACAAGGAGCAGCACCGAGTAAAATTGCTCCAGCTATATATTCTCCAGCAAGCGATGGATCAATAAAAGCAGCATATCTTATTTAAACTTCTCTACATAAAACTTCCAAAACTCAGTTTTTATCTCATCACGAACTCTCACAAACTCAGATTTAATAAACTCTTCGCTTCCAACTGCGTGTGAAGGGTCGTCAAAACCAATATGCAAGCGGTTTTTCACTTTGCTAATAAATGGACAAACTTCATTTGCTCCACCACAAACGGTTATTACGTAATCCCATTCGTAATTCAAGTAAAGATCTACAGAATCGGATGTATGGTGAGAAATGTCAATTCCGATTTCTTGCATGGCTTCTACTGCACCAGGATTGAGTTTTCCACTTGCTGCTGTTCCTGCTGAACGAACAAACAAATTTTTATCAAAGGATTCTAGAAAACCATGTGACCTTGGATGAAGTTCACGACATGATCGATACCGT
>JAQVPT010000250.1 GCA_028701945.1 Bacteroidales bacterium | reverse complement strand
AATCACAGGATCACAGAATCACAGGATCACAGAATCACCGGATCACAGAATCACAGGATCACAGAATCACAGTATCACAGAATCACAGTATCACAGGATCACAGTATCACTGGATCACAGGATCACAGGATCACAGTATCACAGTATCACAGTATCACAGGATCACAGTATCACAGTATCACAGGATCACAGAATCACAGAATCACAGAATCACTACATCACTACATCACTAATAAACCACACTTACGATACCTATATATGGTTTAGTGCCATTATACAGATTAATAACATACATGTATGCTCCTGTTGGTACAAATTTTCCGTTATAAGTCCCATCCCATGGGTCATCTAATCCTTTTGCGTGATATAATTGTTGTCCCCATCTATTAAAAACATAAATAGAAGAATTAGGGAACATCTCAATATTCTCAATAATCCATGTATCATTTATTCCATCAGCATTTGGAGTAAAAGCATTTGGAATTCTAATACAATCCTCGTCAATATCTTCAAGGATAACAGGATTAAGTTTATATACACATTGATTTGCATCTGTAATAATAACAATATATATTCCTTCTATCAGCCCGCTCAGATAATTTACAGGCGATGCTCCACCATCCCAACTAAATAAATATGGGGAAGTACCTCCAACAACATTAATTTCTATGCTCCCATTGTTATTTCCAATACAAGATGGGTTTTCATAAGTAACTGTAGCATCAATTACAGCGGGCTCAACAAGATTTGTAGTGGCACTATTAGTACAGCCGTTTGCGTCAGTTACCAATAATATATATTCTCCTGCTGACAAATTATGAATTGTATAGCTGCTTCCAGAAATAGGAATAGAATTAGTACCCCAAGTAATTATATATTCAGGAGTTCCATTACTAATTGTAATATTGATTGAACCATTACTATCGCCGCTACAAAGAGGATTGTTTCCTAAAATACTTGCAGTCGGATTTGGATTAATTGTAATTGTTAAAGTCTGGGTATTTGCAGACTGTCCTGTTGTTGGTGTAAATGTGTAAGTTGTTGTTACTGTATTGTTTATTGCAGGCGACCATGTTCCACTTATTCCATTTGTCGAAATCAAGGGTAAATCTGGAATTATATCTCCTGCACAATATGGACCAACAGGTATGAATGTCGGAATAAGATTTGTGTCAATAATAATTGTTAGAACAGTTGTTGTAGCACATTGTCCAGCGGTTGGTGTAAATGTGTAAGTTGTTGTGACTGTATTATTAATTGTGGGCGACCAAGTTCCAGTGACTCCATTTGTCGAAGTTGTTGGTAATGGTGGAATTGTTTCTCCAACAGAATAAGGACCCACTGCTGAAAAAGTCGGAGTAATATTCGGCTCTATTGTAATTGTCAGAGTCGTTGTTGTAGCACATTGTCCAACTGTTGGTGTAAATGTGTAAACAGTTGTGGCTGTATTATTGATTGCAGGAGACCAAGTTCCACTTATTCCATTGGTGGAAGTAGTTGGCAACGGTGGAATTATATCTCCAGAGCAATATGGTCCAACGGGTGCAAATGTCGGAGTAATATTTGATTCAATTGTAATTGTCAGAGTCGTTGTTGTAGCACATTGTCCAACTGTTGGTGTAAATGTGTAAACAGTTGTTGCTGTATTGTTTATTGCAGGAGACCAAGTTCCACTTATTCCATTGGTGGAAGTAGTTGGCAACGGTGGAATTATATCTCCAGAACAATATGGTCCAACGGATGCAAATGTCGGAGTAATATTCGGTTCAATTATAATTGTCAAAGTCGTTGTTGTAGCACAAGCACCTGATGTTGGTGTAAATGTGTAAGTTGTTGTCGCTGTATTATTTATAGCAGGAGACCAAGTTCCACTTATGCCATTTATAGAAGTAGTTGGTAATGCTGGGATTGTTGCTCCAGAACAATATGGTCCAACGGATGCAAATGTCGGAGTAATATTTGGTTCAATTGTAATTGTCAAAGTCGTTGTTGTTGCACATTGTCCAACTGTTGGTGTAAATGTGTAAGTTGTTGTTGATGTATTGTTTATTGCAGGCGACCAAGTTCCAGTAATGCCATTTGTAGAAGTAGTTGGTAATGCTGGGATTGTTGCTCCTGTACAATATGGACCCACTGCTGCAAAAGTTGGCGTAAGATTCGGAGTAATTGTAATTGTCAAAGTGGTAGTTGTAACACAAACTCCTGATGTTGGTGTAAATGTGTATGTTGTTGTGGCTGTATTATTTATTGCAGGCGACCAAGTTCCACTTATGCCATTTGTAGAAGTAGTTGGCAAAGCTGGGATTGTTGCTCCTGAACAATATGGACTAACGGGTGAGAATGTTGGGGTAATATTCGGATTAACTGTAATTGTTAAAGTGGTAGTTGTAGCACAAGCACCTGCTGTTGGTGTAAATGTGTAAATTGTTGCTCCAGCAGTTGCAGTACTTATTGTAGAAGGAGACCAAGTTCCCGTAATTCCATTATTGGAACTTGACGGTAAAGTTGCTGGAGTAGCTCCAATACAATAAGGACCAAGTTGTGTAAAAACAGGTGTTAAGCTTGGATTAACTGTTAAAGAATATGTGCTAAGCAGCGTATAAGTGTCTCCTGCATTAACAGAACCACTACCATTTGCATCACAATAAGAATATGCACTAACAGTTTGAATGATTGGATTTGACGTGTTATTTATCCCATTCGGGAAAACTCCATTTGGTGCTACAGAACCTCCAACAGGTAAAACGCTTGAAAAAACTATGCAAGCTCCTACATTAGCACTATTAACCAAACCTTGCCAAGTTAGTACATCAAAAGATTCTCCAGAACAAATTTCGGCTGCTAAGTTTGAAACTGGATAAACAGTACAGCAGGGTTGATTGATATTATCAGTATATGCACACGAAATTGGAGAAGGAGCCAATTCTTCAAAAACAGCATTAACTGACAAATTAAATGAGCCTGCTGTCCATTCTCCAGACCAAATAGACCCACATGTTAGACTTGGTCTAAATGTAGTGTATGTTGTTCCTACACTAAATGTATTAGGATACATATAAACTTGAATAATACTATTTTGATTATATCCTCCTGGGATATCAGCTAAATTAATTGTAATATTTGCAGATGATGCTGGATCTGCGAATACTTGATCATAAACAACATTTCCGTCAACCATAATTGTAATCCAAAAGTCGGTTGGATCATAATTTGGATGCACAAAACAATATCCTGACACATTAAATGTGAAATTAAGTGCTGTCGCATTCCCGCCAACGCCATTTGCTGGAATTGTTAAATAAGCGGCATTGTTTACTCCTCCAAAAGGACTACTTACTACAGAAGCATTACTTGTTGAGGTTATATAAGTTACTGGTAAACTAGGGCCTGCAGTGTTGCAGCAAGCTGGGCCGCCACTAATACCATAATATTGTAAAGTAAAAGTTTGTGGAGAATGAGCAATGCACGCATCAACAGATGCGGTTGGATCTGGTGAAATGTCAAATAATGAACCTAAATCACTAAGTGTACAATCGTTTGGCCAATTTGTTACCCACTCACAATTTGTAGCATCAAAACTAATTTCTACAATATCACTTATATCAGAAGGGGTATTAGGATATATTGTCATACTATGCGTACCACTTGAAATTACAGAGCCAGTAGATTGACAAATTATTTCCCATGGTAAATTTACTGATGATGTAGAACAAAAAAACGCATTATTAATGTTTAATGGAACTCTAAAATCATTACAGTTTATAACTGTTTGTACTACATTACCACTTGGAGTTGAAACCGTGATGGTCGCTGGTGAAATTAAAAAATTTGGCATAAACATAGAATGAGCTTGTGAGCCAAAATTCCCTGTAATAGGTGTACATATTTCCACTCCAGATTGTTTTATAGTTATATAACCACCAGAAGAAAACCCATCTCCATACGAATCATATACAGTTATTTTAAAAGCAGATCCTTGTACATTTGGGTTAATTGGACCTACAGTAGTAAAAATATTTGTTCCGTTCGTGCCAGGACCACCAGATGCAATGATATTTGTTGTTAAATTACTGCTTATATTCCATGTTATTTCGTTAGCATAGGAGGAACCGTAGTTTCCTACTACGTCAAAAAAGATTTCGCCATCGCAATTTGTATTTAAAACTTCTAAATAATAAACTTGATTTGAACAATGGCTATTAGAGCTAGATACTGTATTTGCATAAACCGGACAATTTGTTGCACGAAAGAAAGAAGGACATGTTACACTTACTGTAACTATTGTTGATGTATTTGATGAATATAAATCTGCAATTAAATAATAAGTTGTACCTGCTGTTAAGCTAACGGAATAAGAACCATAGTCCCAATTACCAGATGACAAATTAGTTGAGTTAGGATTACATGCCGACATTAAAAAGAAATCTGCATCTGCTGTTCCCTCATCTACATTAAAAGTGTATAAACCTGTTGCGGAGGCCGTAAAACTCCAAACTTGTTCTGAACCCATATAAGTACGAGAAACATCGGTATAATTAGTCCACGAACCACCTGCAGATGTTAAACTTGCAGTATATGTAAGCCCACATTCCATCGTATCTACTAAATCACTAGCACCAGATTTAAAAGAGAAAGTGCTTGATGGAGTTTCCGATAAAATCTCATTTTGTGGCAAAAAATCGCCATAAATACCATTATCCTCCAAGTTTTTAAGACTTAATGTAGAAACTGATTTAACATTTCTTTGAGCTGTAGATTTAGCATAATATTGCTTTGAGATAGATTTGTTAATAACTTCTTTCTTGGGTTTATTAGCCTCGGTAGTAAAATATAGATAATAAGCTTCATTTATTGCTTCAACAATCATATCCCCAGTAATATCTTTATGAGAATGATAAAAACACGCCTTACCGTCTTTCGATAAATTAAATCGTTGTATCAAGGTATCTGACAAAACTTCTTTTTCGACAAATTGCAAAAAATCTATATCAACAGGATAATCAGACAATTGCATATATGTAATATGTGTATCATCAGGATATATTTTTGCTACATCAGTACTTACTAATTGCACTTGCGAATAAAGAAAAAACGGTATAAAAACCAACAATAATATAAATATTTTTTTCATAGCTTTAATATTTTTGACTAAACACATTTTCGCTTAACAACTTACTATAATTTTAAACGAGAAATGTCGCTTATGGTTGCCTTTTATGGAACTTAATTATTTATTGCAATAAGATGTCAAAACAATATATATACCTTAAATCCGCAACAAAGTTATTAACAAAAGCAGTCAAAACACTGTGTATAAGTATTTTACACAGTGTTTAACTGCTCGAAAATTTCACCTAATTTAGTGATTGTAAACAAAAAAATAGGATTAAA
>JAQVPT010000249.1 GCA_028701945.1 Bacteroidales bacterium | reverse complement strand
AATCATCTCACAACATACGGTCTAAAACATCACCGTCGGTTGTTCCTTGCGATACAAACATATAGTTTTTTTTAGTATGTTTGCAATGTGGTTATTAAATTGTCCGATTTATAGGGGGTTAGACCACCCTGAATTTTTATTAGTTTTGTAATAAATGATTTACACATGTTTTTAAAAAATTTATCACTAATTAACTTTAAGAATTTTGACACATTCGACATTGACCTATGCGACAAAGTTAATTGTTTTATAGGGGATAATGGAATTGGAAAAACAAACATTTTAGACAGCATACACTATTTATCGTTTTGTAAAAGTTTTGTTAATTTAAGCGATCGGCAAAACATTAAAGACGATGAAGACTTTTTTTTGATAAACGGAGATTTTTCTCGTCTTGATAATGAAGAGAAAATAAGCTGTGCTTTTCAGAAAGATAAAAAGAAGTCGTTTAAGAAGAATGGTGCTGAATATCAAAAACTAAGCGAACATATCGGATTTCTTCCTGTTGTTTATACTACACCTTACGATTCGAATCTAATTCATGCAGGCAGCGATGTAAGACGCAAATTTGTTGACACCATAATTTCACAATTTGATAAGAATTATTTACAAACATTAATTTCATACAATCATATTTTAGAACAACGTAACCAGATATTAAAAAACTATTACAAAACCCGACATCTTGATATGGAAGAGCTCGAGATATGGGATATGCAACTAGTCGAATTTGGAGAAAAGATTTTTAAAGCACGTAATAGTTTTATTACAGATACAAGCGAGATTTTTCAAAAATATTATAGCCTTATTTCAAATAATATGGAAAATGTAAGCCTTAAATATAGTTCTCATTTGCTTGAAGACGATTTTGCTGAAAAATTATCGGCGTCGATCGATAGAGACAAGTTTTTAGGTTTTACAAATGTCGGAGTACATAAAGATGATTTTGATTTTTTACTAGGAGAGAACCCAATAAAAAGATTTGGTTCACAAGGACAACAGAAAACTTTTGTTATCAGTCTAAAACTTACTCAGTTCGACTATATTAAGTCAAAAATTAATTTGGCTCCAATTTTGCTATTAGACGACATCTTTGATAAGTTGGATAAAAAACGAGTAAAAGTGATTACAGGACTAGTTTCAGATGAAAATTTTGGTCAAATATTTATTACAGACACAAGTTATTCGCGTATGCCAAACATTTTAAACGAATTGGATATTAAACATAAAATAGTAAATTTGTCAAACAATAAAACCGTAACTAATTATGAATAAATTAAATTTTTTATTGAGTATCTTATTTATCGCAATCGCAACAATAAGCTTTTCACAAAAAGACATTAAGTCCGAATATTCAAAAATGCTTAAAGGTACGTGGAAAGTTGACTCGCTCGACATCAGCAGTATTAATCTAAGTCCTGAATATGAGGAAATTGTTAGGCAAAAAATGCCTGAAATAATTGCAATTACAGAGGTACAATTTAAGTCTGGAAACAAATATTATAAAAAAGGTTTCGAAGGAGAACGTGAAGGGACATGGAGTGTCTCAGATAATGGAGAGTTTATATTATTAAAGCTTAATGGAGACAGTAAGATATCGAAAACCAGAATAGTAAAATTAACCGAAGATAAATTAATTTTAGCACCAGAAGAACCAAGCTCCGTAAACTCCAAAGCCTATATGTATAAAGCAAAACAATAGCATGGAGTCAGATATACCAATATATAAAATTGCTGTTGACTTTGACGGAACTATAGTAGAACACAAGTATCCTGATATCGGAGAAATTATTCCAGGTGCTTTTGAAGTTTTACGTGAGTTGCAGGAAAATGGTCATAAACTAATACTATGGACAGTGCGAGATGGCATAGACTTGCAGGCTGCTGTTGATTTTTGTATTGACCACGGCATTATGTTTTACGCTGCAAATGAAAGCTTTCCTGATGAAGAATTTAATAAGTATATCAGTCGCAAAGTAGATGTGGATATTTTTATTGATGACAGAAATATCGGTGGATTTATAGGCTGGGATAAAATTCGTGAAATTCTTATACCCAATTCACCAAACAATAAACAAGAATCTAAATCTCAAGAAAATCCAACAAACAAGAAAAAGGGCATTTTTAAACGATTGTTCTAAAAAAAAAGAGCACGGCTCAATGCAACGGCTCACTAAATCGTTCCGCTTAGCTCAACATGCTCAGCACATAGCAATACAACCCGTAAGATTATAACAATTTAGTTGTATTGGGTATTTTAAGTTCATAATAATCAGACCAGATGGATAACCACGGGATGTTGTTTTTTCAAGCTGCGATAAGCACTTCTTGACCTTTTGTAAGTATAAATAGACTTGTTTGTTAATGGGTTAATGGTTCTTTATGTCAATAAGTTTTACCATTCTTCAAATCACAAAGATAAAGCTCCGACAAATGATTCTTTGTTTGTTTCATTAAATTAACCACCGTTATCAACTCCTGTGCAGATTTAAATTTTGGTTTTTTAGCTAAATACCTTCGAATAATTGCAGATTGAATTATTAATAAAAAATTCTTATAAAGAATCATTCTAAATTTTAGACACACATACAGCACTAATAAAATTTACTTTATATTTGTAACAAATGTTACAGATAAAAAAAATAATAACTTCAATTTTACCACCAACAAAGTGGAAACTACCTGTTATAATAGTTCTTGGTACATTATGTGGCGTTGGATTATATAATTTTTATGTTTCACGAGCTTGGTCTTATCTGTCGGATGATCCTGCAACTTGTATTAATTGCCATGTGATGACAACTCAATATGTTACATGGAGACATTCTTCGCATCGTGAATATGCAACTTGTAACGATTGTCATGTACCACAAGATAATGTTTTTCGCACCTACTATTTTAAAGCAATGGACGGTATGCGACATTCAGCAATTTTTACTGCACGAACATATAAGCAAAGTATTCGAATACGCACCCCAGGCAATACGGTAGTTATGGAAAACTGTATTAGATGCCATGGCGAATTAACCGAAATGGTAAAAGCTAATGTAACATATAAGGAAACCGTAGAGGGTAATGGTAAAAAATGCTGGGATTGTCATAAAGAAGTCCCACATGGAACAGTAAGAAGTCTGACAGCAACACCTTGGGCTGAAGTACCTGCTCCAAAGTCTCCAGTACCTGAGTGGATTAAGTAAATATTAAAAAGAAAGCATAAAATAAAAATAAAAACAGGCAAATATGAAATTTAACTTACGTAATCTAATTGAAAAAAAGCCATGGATGGGCTGGGTTTTATTTTTAGGGACTACCGCAATTGTCTTTGTGTTAGGAATTTTAGCGTCTTCCATATTTCAAAGGAGAACAGAAGCGACATTACTAAATGTACCTTTATATGAGTTAAATGAATTTGAACCTCGCAACGAAATGTGGGGTAAAGCTTATCCTCGTGAGTATGAAACTTATCAGAGAATGGCAGATACAAGTTATACCTCAAAATACAATGGTAGTGCTTTTAGAGACGCATTAGGCGAAGACCCTCGACTTGTAATATTGTTTGCTGGATATTCGTTTTCGAGAGAGTACAATCAACCTCGAGGACATATTTATGCTATTAACGATATTCATAATATTTTGCGAACAGGTGCACCTGATGAAGATACTCCTGATATGCAAACTGCAAGTTGTTGGACATGTAAAAGCCCTGATGTGCCACGAGTAATTAACGATATAGGAGCAGAAAAATTCTTTAAAACTCCTTGGTCGGGAATGCTTTCCGAAATTGTAAATCCAATAGGTTGTGCAAACTGTCATAACGCCGAGGATATGACACTAAAAGTTAAACAAGTTCCTTTAATTGAGGCGTTCGAAAGACAAGGTAAAGATATAATGTTATCAACTCTGAACGAAAGAAGAAGTTTAGCTTGTGCACAATGTCATGTCGAATACTACTTTAAAGGTGAAGGAAAATATGTTACTTTCCCTTGGGACAATGGAATGAGTCTTGAAGCTGTAGAAGAATATTACGATACTTATGAATTTTCTGATTGGATACACCAACTTAGTAAAACACCTATAATTAAAGCCCAACATCCTGATTATGAGCTTTTTACTACTGGGGTTCATTATGCCAGAGGAGTTTCGTGTGCCGACTGCCACATGCCTTATGTTAGAGAAGGATCTCAGAAAGTTACCGATCATCAGGTTCAAAGCCCTCTAAATAATATCGAAAACTCTTGCATGGTTTGTCACAGAGAATCAAAAGAGGAGCTTATCGCAAACGTTTACGACAGACAAGATAAAGTTTATCAGCAAAAGATATTGTTGGAAGACCTTCTTGTTACAGCTCATATCGAAACAGCTTATGCCATTGAACTTGGCGCAACTAACGAACAATTAATACCGATACACAAGTATTTGCGTGCTGCACAATGGAGATGGGATTATGTTGCTGCAAGTCATGGTGGTAGTTTTCATTCGCCGGTTGAATGCTTGCGGATTGTATCTTCCGGAATTGAAAAAACTTCACACGCACGTATCGAAATTGCCCGATTATTAGCGAATCTTGATTATAATAAAGCTGTTGAAATGCCAGATTTAAGCACTAAAGCAAAAGCTCAAGAATACATCGGTCTCGATATGATAAAATTGCAATCTGATAAAGATGAGTGGTTAGAAAAGAAACTACCTAATTGGCTTGCAATTGCAAAAGAACGTGAGAGTAAAATGCCCGAACCTAAACGAATTAAATAATGATTTACTGGGTTGTTAATTTTACCTGAATCAATTAGTTTACAATACACAATTATAATATCGCAGGATAAAACTCATCAGTGCTGTAAAATATATTATGAATAATTTGATTATTTTAGAATGAATAATGCTTACAGAAATGCTTCTTTAATAATCCCAGCGGTTTTAATTTTATTGGGATGTGCTTTGCAGTTATCTTTTGATTCGTTTCCTTTACAATATTTTAAATTCCCTGTTAATCTAATTGTTATTATTCAGTTACTTGGGACAATTATTGCCTTACATTTGTTTTTGAGGGACAAGAAGTTTGTAAAGTTTCTATATTCTGGATATGCCGCAATAAGCTCTATTTCATTATTTACACTGCTGGTGATTATTATGGTCTTAACGCATCAGGATGGTAGCGGTAAAGGTATTATTTCTGCTTTGGGATTTGATAAAGTGATTGAAACTTGGCTATATGCATTTTCGAGCTTGTACATGTTGATTACTTTGGGGTCGGCTACAATGAAGCGTTTGATTCCACTAAATATTCGAAATGTATTTTTCTTCATTAGTCACTTTGGTTTATGGATAGTAATTGCAACTGGTAGTTTGGGACAAGCTGATAAAATCAAAATAAATCTTTCTGTACCTGAAGGAGAACTTATTTGGT
>JAQVPT010000020.1 GCA_028701945.1 Bacteroidales bacterium | reverse complement strand
AAATTAATTATATTTTTTAAACTATAATCTTGTCTGATTATTTAAGGGGCTAAAACAGCACTATATGGCATAACATTTTCCACATAATAGAAATAAAATAACAACTTTTCCACAAATATTAGTAAAAAAAAACTTACATAATATCATCTCAAAAAGTAAACATGCAACAAGGCTATAAAGGACTAACGGTAAGTCAAACAGAATAAAGTATAATTTATTTATAATATAATTATAATATATTTACTTCTACATTGAATTTTTTAATATATTTGTAGAAAGAGAATGGCTTTTAAACCTAACAAATACACACAAATGATGAAAAAAAGACTATGTTTTTCGATGGGCTTATTACTTATAATAGGCTTATTACCCGTTTTGAGCGTAGCACAAGGTGTGGCAATCAACGCAAATAACGCAAATGCTGATGCTTCGGCAATGCTGGATGTACAATCTTCAGATAAAGGGATTCTTATTCCTCGCCTTACAATGCTTCAACGAAATGCCATAGATGCACCTGCAACGAGTTTGCTTATTTTTCAAACAGATAACACTCCAGGGTATTATTACAACTCAGGCACCACTGTAAGTCCAGTTTGGACACGACTTACTGTTGGAAACGACCTCAACAGCCTTGTTGACGGCTCAGGTGTTGCAACCCAAGTAGCTTTTTGGGACGATGCAAATACTTTAAGTTCTAATGCAAATTTATATTGGGATAAAACAAACAGAAGGTTGGGAGTTGGGACTTCTGCTCCTACAGAACCTTTACATGTAACAGGAAATGCAAGAGTTACAGGAAATTTGCTTATGGATAATACAACGACAATTACTTCAGGGAGAATAGGAACTTTTGCTGATGGAGTTGTCGGTGCACCTGCTTATTCATTTACTAGCAACACTAATACGGGTATGTACAGAAGCGCTGAAAACCAATTAAGCTTTAGTACTAATGGTGGTGAAAGACTTCGTATTACATCTGCGGGACTTATTCAATCAGTAACGGGAGGTACAGCAGCAGCACCAGCATACTCATTTACTGCTGATCCAGATATTGGGCTTTGGAGAGCTGGAACAAATATTTTAGCATTTTCAACTGCAGGGGTTGAAAGATTAAGAATTGATGCTGCTGGTAATGTTGGCATTGGTGGTGCCCCGTCCGCATCAGCTTTACTTGAATTAAATTCCACATCAAAAGGTATGTTAGTTTCAAGAATGACGGAAGTTCAGAAAAATGCAATAACTTCTCCTGCAACAGGATTACTTATTTATCAAACTAATGAAACAGCAGGATTTTATTATAATTCTGGAACACCAACAAGTCCCGTTTGGAATTGGCTTTTTTCAGGAACCATTCCCTCAGTACCAGGAAATGTTGAGCACTGGATTCGTCCAGCTGCAGCAAATTATATACACCCAGAACATAATTCAAATATTCGTATTAATGATGCGTCAGAAACTCATGGTATTTATTATGATGGAAGCAGTAATCAATATGGAATTTACTCACAAACAAGTTCAGTCACAAGTCCAACTAGTGCAGTTGTTGGATTCTCAAATGTAAGTGGCAATGCAACTTATGGATACCTTGGTTATAATGGAACTTACACTGCTCCAACAAACCCTACCACCGGTTTTGGTTCTGTTGATGGCGCAGCAGTTTACGGGATTGTTGACGATCCTAACCGAACTGCTGGCTTTTTTAGAACTACTGGAGATGCAAGCGTTGCCGCAAATATAGCATACTCAGATGTATGGATTCCAGGTTTCTTCTATGGAGATTACATTGACGACAATTATACTGGACGTCCTGCTATATATGCATCGATGAATACTTATGTTGATTATGCAGATTTACAGTCTGCAGTACAAGGGCGCTCAGAATATCTTGGCGGAACTACCTCTAATCTCGGATATACAGTTGGTGGGCAATTTGCTGCAGTAGGGAATGAACAAAAAGCTATTGGAATTTATGTAGATGCAACAACTTCTGGAACTGCAGTTTCTACAGGTGCAATTATCTATGGAGATCAGTATGGTTCAGATAGTTGGAAGAACAATAATCTAATGCAAGGTACTGGTTATGGACCAAATGATTCATATTATGGAGCAAGAGGTGTTGCAAGTGTCGATGCACCAGTAACTGCTAATTATTACAATTTTGGCGTTTATGGTTTATATGGGGATTTAGGTACTGGTTACGGTCGTCGTAGTGGAGGTGTTATTGGAAGGAACAATTATACCGCCTCTGGGACTTGGGGTTCTTTAGGTTATGTAAATTCTGGATCTACATCCTACGGAGTTTACGGAAGCACTGCTTATGCTACAGGCGCGGGTAAAAGCTCGAGTGCTTCTTCGGGTACTGGTGTAGCAGGATATGGTGATCTTTTTGGTGCATGGTTTCGAGGAGATGTTTATGGTGCAGCAGTTAAAGGCGAAAGATTTAGCTTATATGTAGATGGTAATCAATATAATAATGATTTAATTGTATTTTTAAATGATGATGAGTCTTCTGATAATAAAATTCCTTCATACGCTTCGTCATCTTTATCGGCAGATATTTATGCTAAAGGTTATGCAACAATTGAAGATAACTATGCCGAAGTAAAATTTGATATAAACTTCTCTAAACTTATTGATGATGAAATCCCTGTTATTGTTACGATAACTCCAGTAGGTCAAAGAGCCGAACTATATATCGCTAAAATTTCCTCCGACGGTTTTGTTGTTAATAATTACACCGAAAATCAGAATGTTGGTTTTAATTGGATAGCAATTGGTACCAAAAATAATTTTAGCGAGCATCAGAATCCTGCAGAAATATGTTCTGATGAATTTAACAATAAGCTTGATGGTTTTATGTTTAATGAAAATAACACAAATTCTAATGCACAATCTTTGTGGTGGGATGGAAACTCTATAAGATATGACGAAAACAATACACCTAAAAGTCTCCTAAATATTGAAACAAGTCCTATGCATAAAATATTAATAAATACTTCTAAGAAAAAATCTACTAATAAGGGTAATCCAGTAAAGTAATTTATAAATCTATGCTTAGTACATGACAAAAAATTACATTTTTCACAATACAGCTTATTTTAATAATTTATAAAGCCTGGATAGGCTTAATGTTTGTAACCCTAGACAAGAATTTATTCGTAGTCTGGGGTTACAAATAAACGGAATGCCATTTTTGGCGTATATCTTTGCAATGACCGTGTTTTAGGTCTGCAAAGATTATGACAAAAATTTTTGTCATGTACTAAGAAATCTATGAGTAATTTACAAAAAACATAAAAGTAGATTTAATAAAAATTATCCGAGGATATATACAAAAAATATTCAACATTATTTATCCCACTTTAGTTTTGAGTTACTCGAAGCTAAAGTGGTCTGTGTGCATGTTTGATCTAATCTAGTTACTCGAAGAATAACATTAGATTGCAACCAAAACAAAGATTTTTATTTAGAAATAATATAAAGAAAATTCAACAGAAGCGGAATTACACTTCCACTACACTTTTCCGCTTCGAGTAACTCGAAGCTAAGCTTGTAGTGTAGGTGTGGGTTTGTACTCCAACTGGCTCTCTAATCTATTCTTCGAGTTACTCGAAGAATAACATTAGATTGCAACCAAAACAAAGATTTTTATTTAGAAATAATATAAAGAAAATTCAACAGAAGCGGAATTACACTTCCACTACACTTTTCCGCTTCGAGTTACTCGAAGCTAAGCTTGTAGTGTAAGTGTGGGTTTGTACTCCAACTGGCTCTCTAATCTATTCTTCGAGTTACTCGAAGAATAACATTAGATTGCAACCAAAACAAAGATTTTTATTTAGAAATAATATAAAGAAAATTCAACAGAAGCTGAATTACACTTCCACTACACTTTTCCGCTTCGAGTTACTCGAAGCTAAGCTTGTAGTGTAGGTGTGAGTGTGTTCTCCAGTTTGTGATCTAATCTATTCTTCGAGTTACTCGAAGAATAACACTAGATTGCCAACAAAAAATTAAAATTTTTATAACGCAGTTATCTGAGATTTATAACAGACACTACTCTACTGGATAAACATTGTTATCCAAATACAATCTAATCGTTTTAATTTTATTCATATCATCATTTTCACCTTCTTGGATTTCTTCAATTTGCGAATTAAAATTGAGTTTCCATTGCTCATCGGCAAAAGTAAATACTCTTAAAATTGTTCCTTGTTGTGGGTGGTCTTGTCCGTGATAAACTGTCCACGCATACTCTTTCCCTCTTTCAAGTTTTGCGTTATCAAAAACCAAATTATATGTACTATCAGTTAACAGTAGATTATACGGTTGATCCCAAGTTTCGGCATCATAAATTTTTAAGTAAAGAGCTTTCTCATTAGGATTAGACCAATTAAATTGAATTTCATCTCGAACAAAAATCGCTTCATCAAAAGGAGTTTGAAGAATATCGCCAACTGCTCGATATACACCACCGCTACGTCTAACTTTCTTATCCTCCTCAATCATATTACTAGCAATATAGTCGAAAAATTCCTCAGTAAGATTACTGTTCCCTACATTTTTGTATATCTCGTTAAGATCGGCAACAGAATATTCACCAGGCTTATTTATACCCATCGGAACCTCTGCTTTATTAGTTAACACAATATAAGAATTAGCTGTTAACTTGATTGTACTTTTACTCGAGATATATGAGTCACGTACTGGATTTATCTCTTTGCCTTTATCAACTATTTTTGGCAAACCCGAAAAATAGAAAATTTTATACTCACTTACTTGGGCTACTAGACTTGCGCTTAAGAAACTCAAACCTAATAATACTGCGTAAAACTTTTTTCCTTTCATCTTTTGTAAATTTAAATTCTTTGGTTAAATAGGTGTCAATTTTAAATAATTCTAATGCTTCTTCGTAAAGATAGAGTACTTCTATGCACAAAACTAGTGCCAAAACTGTCGGTATCATGTCAATTTTTATTCCCTGATTGCTAAAAATCAAAAATGTACCCCACAAAACTAACACTATCAGTATAAATTGAATAGGTTTAGATAAAATATCAAAAAACTTAGCTCCGTTAACATAATAATATACCAACCACATCAAAAACAATTGCAAAATCACAAAAGCGATTAAAAAGTTTGCCCAATTGGGTAATTTGTCAATATAATCGCGTGCAAGTATCATACTAATAATATGAGCATGAATTTCGATACCTTTTGCGTCGGCATAACCGTAATCAGATTTTTGCAATGGCGTAAAATGAGAGTCCAAAGTATCGGATGGAGCACCAGAATACATTCTCACATAGCCCATTAACACAATTTTATCCTCTATAATGCTTAAATTTGTATTAGAATCGGATATCTCCTCATAATCAAAAATAATGAAAGGCATTTTACCACCACGATAATTTATTAATTCCGTTTGATTGCGTCTTTCGGCAAAGTTTAAAAACACATCTTTATCGTAACGGCTTACAATTTCCATCGAAAACGAATTAATAATAGTATCTCCAAATTTAATAAACTTATCAAACTCCCTCACTGTTTTTGGGTCTGCCTGCATTTCTAAATGTCCTATTGGATGCTTTCCAAAGAATTCATTCGTTCTTTCAATCCCTGTTGCTTTATCATTTTCATAGATACCAAAACCACCCAAAACAATATTATCGCCACTATTTAATGCCTGCTGCAAATAAAAATCGTCCATTCCTCGTCTTTCGGCAAAAACAGCATCAATTGCAATTACAGCAGGTTTATATTTCTGAATATCAAATACTAAATCGGCAATGCCACGCCTGTCTAAATCACCAATATTAACAATAAAAATGTTAGTATCTGTGGGCATTTCATCATTAAGGAACTCTGAATAATAAAGATCGGTAAAATCAAAATTATCAATAAACTCATCAAAGGGATTAAACAAATCTATAGAGTCGATAATTGCCCAAAAAAACACAAAAGTGATAAAAGTGAGAATATTTATAATTAATGCATCCCAAAATACAATATATTTTTTGACTTTTTTACACATCATATTTTTATCTTAACAATTATACAATAATAAGCATTTATTAAATATAACGTTAAATGAAAACAATTTTTATTCAAGAAAAAGATCTCTCACAAAGTTGTAAAACTTACACAGAGGAATGCGGAGAAACTCAGAGAAAAAGTAAGGAAATAGGAACCGCAAAGGACACAAGGAAAAGAAAAACGCAATGGACGCAAGGAAAGGGAACCACAAAGGAGAGAAGAAAACAAAATACAATATGTTTTTTGATTCTTTTAGACATTATATTACTTTTGACAATAATAGTACAAATATAAGTATTAATTAAACACAACTAAATATGAAAACATTTTTTTTATTAGCAATTGGCATTATGCTTAGTATATTAAGTTTTTCTCAGATTACTATAGAAGAGGCAGATTTAATGATGCCCAGTGACACTTTTCTGATTCATGTAGATCTAAACCCAACAATTTCTCCAGATTTAACACCAGGTGCAAACCTAACTTGGGATTTTACAGGTTTACAAAATGATGAGTCGAATTATGCGTGTTATGCTCCATCAAATGACTTGGATTTTATTGATGAATTTCCACAAGCTGAATTTTACACTTACGGACCTGGCTATATTTATGCTGGGCCTGGTGGTGGTGCACCACTAGAAAATTGGGGCTATATGATGTTTTTTACAAATCCAGATGGACTATTTGCGGAAGGATTTTACTCAGATTATGGAATGGGTTATCGAAGTACTTTTAACACTCCAGCAGAACTTTTAATGTTTACTCCTGCCAATTATCTTGATGAAGAAACAAATAATTCGTACTGGGAAGTTGTAGTGAATGAAAATGTTGAAACTCCAATAAATGTTGATTCTCTTTATAGAAGGGACGTTGACAAAAATCTCTTTGCCGATGCGTGGGGTACACTTACAACTGATTTCGGAACTTATGATGTGTTAAGAATCCACGAAACTGGAATTAGTGTGGATTCCGTTTTTGGATATGACGGTACTATAACATACTTCTCAATGGAATATACTCGTGACACAATAAATAATTATTACTTTTGGACAAAAGAACTAAGAAATCCTTTAATGACTTTGCATTGCGACTATGATGGAAATATTGAGAGAATCGACTATTTGATGGGGGCAATATATGCCCAAAATAACTTTGAAACAATAAATAAGCAATCGAAAATATATCCAAATCCAGCAAAAGATTTTATTGTTTTCGAAAATTTTACCAACAATATTAAAATATATAACAGTCTTGGTCAGGTGGTAAGAACTATCAAAAATCCAAATCCTTTACAAAAAGTTTCTATCTCCGATTTACCAAAAGGACTATATTTTGTTAAAGATAATAACAACAAAGCAGAAAAGTTAATAATAGAATTTTAAATGGTCATATTACATATTAATTGGAAATTAGCTTGACAGAAAACAGTTTTTTATTCGTAATTCAATTAACAATTGCAATACAATTCAAGTTTAGTACAAATAACCGGTAAGCTAAGTTTAATAAATCTTTGTGGTTTCTTTTTTTACCACAAGAGATACAATGCAATATCACAGAACCATAAAAAAATCCTTGCGAAAAACCTGATAAAACAGTAGTTAAATAGTAATCGGGGAACAATATTCAGTAATTGTGGGTAATTGTAGGTGAAATACATGAATTTCACCTACAAACACCCAATCATTGAAATCCCATTATTATAATCCCAGATAAACTGATCAACCGATCAACCGATCAACCGATAACTCGATCAACCGATCAACCGATAACCACTTTCAAAACATTTACTTTAAAAACTTGTTCTCAAGATACTAACACTTACAGGATATTTTTATATTTTTGTAATCTGTTTTGTAAAAGAATTTAAACAAGGTAAAATGGAAAAAGAACAAGATAAGGTATTAAAAGAAGTCACCGAATCGGAATATAAATACGGATTTACTACAGATGTTGAAGCGGATGAGATACCTGTTGGGTTAAATGAAGATACTGTACGACTAATATCTGCTAAGAAAAATGAACCTAGCTGGATGTTAGATTTTAGATTAAAAGCGTTCAGAAAATGGCAAACTATGAAAATGCCCGAGTGGGCTCATCTAAATATACCTGAAATAAAATATCAGGATATAATTTACTATTCTGCACCGAAGCATAAAGTAGTTATTGACAGTCTTGACGAGGTTGATCCTGAAATAAAAGCGACTTTTGATAAACTTGGCATTCCACTAGATGAACAAAAAAGACTTTCGGGCGTAGCAGTCGATGCCGTAATGGATTCTGTGTCTATTAAAACTACTTTTCAAGAAACTCTAGCAGAAAAAGGTATAATATTTTGCTCGTTTTCAGAAGCAGTAAAAGAACATCCCGACTTAGTAAAAAAATATATGGGAAGCGTAGTACCTTATGGAGACAATTTCTTTGCTGCACTAAACTCAGCAGTATTTAGCGACGGTTCATTCTGTTATCTTCCAAAAAATGTGCGTTGTCCAATGGAATTATCTACATATTTTAGAATAAATGCAATTAATACAGGACAATTCGAAAGAACACTTATTATTGCCGAAGAAGGAAGCTATGTTAGTTATATGGAAGGCTGCACTGCTCCACAACGAGACGAAAATCAACTTCATGCAGCAATAGTAGAAATTGTTACAATGAAAAATGCCGAAGTAAAATACTCTACTGTACAAAACTGGTATCCTGGAAACAAAGAAGGCAAAGGGGGGATTTTTAATTTTGTTACAAAACGTGGAATTTGCAAAGGCGATAATTCCAAAATAAGTTGGGCACAAGTAGAAACAGGCTCAGCAATTACATGGAAATATCCTAGTACAATTCTTATAGGAGACAATTCGTCTGCTGAGTTTTATTCAGTCGCTGTAACAAACAACTACCAGCAAGCCGACACAGGAACAAAAATGATACATCTTGGTAAAAACACAAAAAGCATAATCGTTTCCAAAGGTATTTCGGCTGGAAAAAGTCAAAACTCCTATCGAGGATTAGTAAAAGTAAGTAAAAATGCTGTAAATGCACGTAATTTCTCTCAATGCGACTCTCTACTACTTGGTGATAAATGCGGAGCTCATACTTTTCCGTACATAGACGTAGAAAACGACACAGCTATAGTAGAACACGAGGCAACAACATCAAAAATTAGCGAAGACCAAATTTTTTATTGCAACCAACGAGGAATAGCTACCGAAGATGCAATTGGCTTAATTGTAAATGGATATGCAAAAGAAGTTATAAATAAACTTCCAATGGAATTTGCAGTCGAAGCTCAAAAATTATTACAAATAAGTTTAGAAGGCAGTGTGGGATAATGATAGAGACAAAATTCGACATATTACAAAAAATTACGGAAATTGATTTTTCTCCAACCAAAACTCTCGACGAGATGTCTAAAAATCCAGAATTAGTGGACGCATACATCGAGTACGGATTATCGGAGAGTAAATTTGCATGGAGAGCTTCGTGGGTAATCTCACATTTCGCTTACAAACACCCCGAAAAAGTTCAAAGATTTGCAGATACACTAATTAGTAATCTGAATAATATATCTAAAGACGGACATATTCGCGAAACACTTAAAACAATACACAGGCTCAAACTTGATGAAAATCAAATAAGTACTGTTTTTGATTTCTGTATGATAATACTTGAAGATAATAAAAAACAACCATCAGTTCGGATGATTGCCTTTAGCTTTGTATTACGAGTAGCCGAAACATATCCGGAATTAAAAAACGAAATTTCGATTTTAGTAGAAAACATAAAAGATTATTTATCACCAGGAATTAGAAACTCCTTTATTAAAAGATTAAATAAATTAAAAAACAATTAAATATTATGTTAGTAATAAAAAACTTACATGCAGAAATAAATGGTAAAAAAATACTTAACGGGATTAATCTCGAAGTAAAACCAGGTGAAGTTCACGCTATTATGGGACCAAACGGTTCAGGAAAATCGACTCTGGCAGCTATTTTGGCGGGGAAAGAAGATTTTGATGTTACCCAAGGTGAAGTATATTACGAAAAACAAGATATATCAGAGCTAAGTGTCGAAGAACGTGCAAAAAAAGGCATCTTTTTAAGTTTTCAATATCCAGTAGAAATACCCGGAGTAAGCATGATAAATTTTATGAAAACCGCCGTAAACGAACAACGTAAATATAAAGGGTTAGCACCTATGAGTTCGGCAGAGTTTCTTAAATACATGCGCGAAATGAAAGACCTTGTTGAGCTAAAATCAGACCTTGCAAATAGATCGGTAAACGAAGGTTTTTCGGGCGGAGAAAAAAAACGAAATGAAATTTTCCAAATGGCAATGCTGAAACCTAAACTTGCTGTTCTTGATGAGACAGACTCAGGTTTAGATATTGATGCACTGCGAATTGTCGCCAACGGAGTTAATAACCTTAAATCTCCTGAAAATGCAGTTATCGTGATTACGCACTATCAGAGATTATTAGATTTTATAGTTCCTGATGTAGTGCATGTGCTTTACGAAGGGAAAATAGTGAAATCTGCTGGTAAAGAGCTTGCTCTTGAGTTGGAAGAAAAAGGATATTACTGGGTTAAAGAAGAAATCGAAGCTTAAAACTATTTATTATGGACATTCAAAAAACTTATGAAAACTACTTAGATATTTTTCAAAAAGTCTCGCCAAATTTTAAAAAAACTGATTCTGACAAAATATATCAGACAAGAATAAAAGCTTACGAGAATTTTAAGAAAGCTGGTATTCCAGACCATACTCACGAAGATTACAAATATGCAGGCATTGCCGAAATTTGTGATAAAGAGTACGAGTTCACAACCGACTCACGAAGTGCTTTAGTCGATCTAAACTCCTTCTTTCGTTGCGAAGTCGAAGATATGGACACACACGTGATTCTCCTTTCAAATGGCGAATATTACGAACAAAACGAAAAACTCACAGACATTGACGAAAATATTATTATCTGCGGATTAAAAGAAGCGAAAACTAAACATGCAGAAATAGTTAATAAATATTATAACCAACATGTAGGTTCATCTAAAGATGGTTTTGTAAATTTAAACACCATGCTATCTAATGATGGGCTTTTTATTTACATTCCAAAAAATGCAAAATTAAATAAAGCAATTCAACTTGTTAACCTAACTCATGGCTTCGGAAATAAAAATATTTTTAAACGAAACCTTATTATTTTAGAAGAAAATACCGAGTTAAACATGGTGATATGCGACCATACACTAAATACCAGCAACAATTTTGTTATTGACGTTACCGAGTCGTTTGTTGGTAAAAATGCAAATTTTAAATATCATGCTCTGCAAAACGAACCAAATAAATCGGGAGTTATAAATTCGCATTTTATTAGATTAGACGAACATGCAAATGCTAGTACATTAGCTTTGTCGCTGCACGGCGGTATAATTCGGAATAATTTCTTTGTTCAACTTGCTGGACGTTTTAGCGAAGCAAACCTTTACGGATTAAATCTTACAGACAGAGAACAGCGTGTTGACAATTTCTCAATTATCGACCATATAGTACCAGATTGCACTAGTAATGAACTTTTCAAAGGCATTATAGACGAAAAAGGAAAAGGTGCTTTTGCGGGTAGAATTATTGTTCGTCCCGATGCACAAAGGACATTAGCATATCAGTCAAATAAAAATCTATGTCTTACGCCAGAAGCAAAAATGCGAACTAAGCCACAATTAGAGATTTATGCAGATGACGTTAAATGTAGCCACGGTGCAACTGTTGGTCAATTAGACGAAACTGCTCTATTTTACTTAATGCAAAGAGGAATTAACAAAAAAGAAGCTCGACTAATGCTAATGTTTGCATTTGCTAACGATGTGCTGCTTAAAATCAACATAGAGCCTCTTCGCAAACGCATTTCAGGACTAATAAACTCACGACTAAGAGGCGAATTCTCTAATTGTAGTCATTGTTTACTGAATTGTAACGGATAATTGGACGGTGAACTGTAATCTGGGTTTCGATATGTTCGACTGTAGTGGAAACGCCTTGATTTTCAGCACTTCGAACCGACTGAAAGTAGCTCATGTGCACCATTAAATAATAATATTAAGGTCAATAAAGCCTTGTCTTTGACGTTTTAGCTGTGCTGATTTCGTAAACTCGGTTCTTGGAGACACTCCATAACCATATATTCTTCTTATCAGACCCTAAATAAGTCTTTTTATCGGACAATAAATACAAACAATAATAGTTTTATTAATTATGAAAGCTATCAAACTTCAAATTATTTTAATGCTTATATTAATAAGTAGTACATTGCTTAATGCACAGAATTATCACTTAATGTATGAAACTGATATTTATTCGATTGACTTAAAACAAACAGCTGGAGAAAGTTCTAATTCGACATATTCTGTTGAAAAAGCTCATCAGCATCTTTTAACTCTTCAAAATAAAAAAGCTGTTAGTTTTAAGAGCGATATAGTTATTGATAATAAAGATTCAATTTGTGTAAACTACAACTCCTATAAAAATTATATAGTTGTTGACAGAAAGAAAACTCGATTTCAATCGCTTATGGCACGATATGATAATAAATTAAAAAAAGCAATTTCATCTTATGATAAAAAAGCATGGCGAAAAATTGCCCCTCTTTCAGAACCAAAACTGAATAATGATGAGAAATTATTCAGAGAAATATATAAATGTGAATATAAAAAGATACATGATACTCTACCTATTTGGACTGTTACTGAATTAAAATACACAGAAAAAACTAAAACAATAAGTGGGTATGACTGCAAAAATGTAATTGTAATTGATGGAATAAAAAAAGTAAATGTTTGGTACACAGAGGAAATTGAATTCAACTGGTGTTTTTATGATTATCGATTTCTTATTCCTGGGACTGTAGTATTAATTGAGCAGGATGACAAAATAATATTTGAATTATTACGAATTAATATCTTGGATTTTGACGATTTACCAGTAAAAAAAGAAATTATTGATGAGTTGTTTAAATTAGTTTAATCGGTTTATTTGGGAATTAGTTGTGAAATATTTAAGATAAACTGTATTAAACCGTATTATTTATGCGTGTTTATTTTGTTTTACTACTGTTTAATTTGCATGCATAGACCTGTTGGTGTAAGGCTTTTATGAGGTTGTGTTGTGGTCATGTAAATTTAAATATTTTAAGGAAAATGATTATTTATTGAAAATAAACCAATTGTTTTTGTAGTTTGGTATGTAATTTGCAAGTGTTGTTTCGTTATTGGAAATTATAAATTTAATTAAAAATTTGGGCCATGAAATCAAAAATTACAATGTTACTAATCGTAGGAGCCGCATTCTTCTTCGTTAATCAATTAAATGCACAAACAGTTTTAAATGCTTCAAAACTTGTTAAATCAAGAGGTGTAAGCGAGTATGTAATTCCAGCTGGAGATATTGCTTTTGAAAAGCCTGCTTTGTCTCGTGGTGGTTGTGTGGTTGATTTGGATAATTGGACTGGTTACTATGTTGATATTTGGGTTGATAAAGTTTACAAAGGTCGTTTAAATCCATGGGAAAACTCACAACTTATTATTGCTCAGGATTTTGCAGAAGTTTATTGTCGTACTATGGGCGAAACTTACCAATGGCAATCTTCTGGTGAGTGTAACGAAAAGTTTCAACTAAAACTCGAAGAACAAGCCGAAGTTGACTCTAATGAATCTGCCGGAGACGACTTTTAGTAGTTAAAGATTTAAAAAATGAGTATGCAATTAAGTGTACTCTTTTTTTTACTTAAATTCCAAAGCCATGAAAAAAATTATTTTAATCATTTTAGTTACATTGTTTGGTTTAGGTGTTGTTTATGCTGACAAGTATGCTTTAATAATTGCAATCGGCGAATACGACCAAAGTAAAACTGGGTGGTATCCAATCAGTGCTCAAAATGATGTTCCATTAATCGAAAAAACTCTTACTGAATTAGGTTTTGTTGAAACTAATGTATTGTATCTTGCTGATGCAGATGCTACAAAACAAGGAATAGTGAATGCAATGCAAACTTTATATTCGATGGTGAGTGCTGGCGATCATGTTGTAATTCATTATAGTGGTCATGGACATCAAATATTTGATGATAATGAGGATGAGATTGACGGATTAGATGAGGCTCTTGTTAGTTATGATGCTCCCATGAAAATGTTTGAGGGATATGACGGAAGTCTTCATTTTCGTGATGATGAATTAGGTGAAATAATAAATAAATTCCGAATAAAACTTGGCTCTACTGGACATATTCTGCTTTTTTTGGATAGTTGTCACTCTGGTACAGGAACCCGAGGTTCTGCCAAAGTAAGGGGAGGAGCTCCGCCTTTGATACCAGAAAATTGGAGTCCTAAAGCAAAAAAAGATAATAAAGTAGGTTTTGGAATTAGTTCTAATGAAGGAGTTACTGGTGCAAGAGGTGTAACAACTGAGAATCTTGCAAAATTTGTTGTCTTTTCTGGTGCCAGTGCCAACGAATTGAATTATGAAACTTATGACGATGATGATAATGCAGTTGGCTCTTTGTCTTATTGTATATATAAATCGTTTGCACAAATGAAAGAAGGCGATACTTATCGACAGGTTTTTGCTCGGATAATGGCGGAGATGGCAACCAAAGCTCCTTTTCAAAATCCCGCAATTGAAGGAGATATTGATTATGCCGTTTTTGGTGGAGATTATGCTGTGCAAAATGAATATTTTAATCTTATAAATGTTAAATCAGATTCTATTGTCGAAATTAGTGCTGGACGACTTGCAGGAATAAATCCAGGAACTATAATTGCTTTTGTTCAACCTGGAACACCAAAACTTGTAGAGACGACCGAATTGATTTGTACTGGCAAGGTTGTTAGTGCATCAAACTTTTCATCGAAAGTTGTGCTAAATTCAAGAATGAAATTTAAAAATGATAAAAGTGCATGGGCCTTTATTCAAACTCGTACTTTTAGCGATCAAAAAATACAAGTTTTTTTAGATTCTAAAATGGATGCTGATGTGCAAAAGTTATTAAAAAATGAAATTGAGAACTCGAATTTTGCTGAAATCTGTGAGGATAGTCCAGAAATAAGTTTAGAGTATAAAAAATCTCGTGGAGCACAAACAATATCTGTTAATAATGCACATTATAACCAAAATCTTAATAAAATATCATCTCCTGATACCCAGATTTTAAAAGATGATGTTATGGCAACTCTTAATAATTATGCCCAAGGTAAAATTATCAAAAATCTTGATTTCTATGATGAAAACTATGATCTTGTGATGGAGTTAATACCAGTAAATGCAAAAGTGTCGTCAGATGGTTCATTCGAAATTCTTGGATATCCAGAGCCTAATGAAATGCTGATTAACGATGTTCCGTCATATAGTCCTGATAACATGGCTTTAATAAAAGTAACAAATTATGGTGCAAAAAAAGCATATTTTAATATTATAGATATTCAACCCGATGGTTTTATAAATCCTGTTATTCCAACTGGAAACGATATTGATGGACGAGAATATTTTCTTGAACCTGGCGAAACTGCTGTGTTGAAAAATACTTTGGTAATGTTCGGACCTCCTTATGGAAACGAAATTTTTAAACTAATTGCTACCGACAAACCTTTTAATCTAACTGCAACCATACAACAACATGGAAACTCTACCCGTGGTGCAGGAAATAATATTTTTGAAAATGCTTTGCAAATCGGGCAAACGGGCAAAAATACTAGAGGTGCAAGTACTGTAAGTGCAAAAAAACAAGATGAAAAAATGTGTACCTATGAATATACATTTAGGATTGTTAAATAATATAAACGGTTTTCGGTTTTCGGTTCTTAATTCGCATGTTCTTCTGTTCGAATGTTTGAATGTTCTTCTGTTCAAAACGTTTTGCTTTCAATAAACATAAAATTTGCTAAAATCTCACCGATTACCGAATACCAGTTTAATCCTTTCAGTCGTGAGCTCGTAGCAGAGCTACTCGGTTCTCAGTTCTTACTTCAAAACATAATATTGTGATTCAGTAATCTGTAATCTATATGAGCACGCTGTTGATTTTGGTTTACTTAAAGTTTACAATGTTAACATTTTTGTTTTACAATCCTTATGTTCTTGCTTGGTTATTTATCTTAAAGAAAACAGCAGGGGTTACGCCAGTATATTTCTTAAAAGCAGTATAAAACGTTGTTTTTCCAACAAAGCCGACTTTTGAATAAAGATGGTCAATTGTAAAATTTGAATCTGTGTTACTGCATATTATTCTACATGCTTCGTCAATTCGAAGTTTATTTATATAGTCATTGTAATTCATTTTGTAAACAGTATTTATCAACTTAGAAATATATGACCTGTTTGAGTCTAACTTCTCAGCAACAACAACTAAATTCAAACTGCTTTCTAGATAAATTTTCTTCTCAATCACTTCATACTCAAATTTTAACAACAATTCTTGTTCGATAGAATCTCTTGCGTGACTATTATTCCCACCAGTAGCATTTTCATCATTAAATTGTTCCATTGTACGATGAGCAAGTTGAAATCTTGTGTTTTTGAGATTACGATACAAACGATAATAAACGACTGAAATAATAATAATAAGGAATAAGGCTGCAACAAGTAACTTAATCAGGAATGTCTGCTTTTTTATAGTTAGGATTTTCTCATTGCGACTCATCTCGATATTCTTCATTGCCAGTTGTACTGGTTTTGCTGCCAGCTGAATCTTCATTAGCATCAATTCGTCAGATGATTGAAGATTTTTTAAAGTGTCATGATATTCCTCTGCTATACCTAATAGAATCTTTGATGCCTTTTTATCATTTGCCTGGTAAAATATATCAGATTTTTTTCTAAAAGCTGTTTCTAGGTTATCGTATGCAGAAAAATCTTTAAAAATCATTATTGCCGAATCAAGATATATTTCTGCAGTTTCATTTTTACCATCTAAAATGTATGTATCAGATAAACTAAGGAACAAATCTCCAGTCCACATTAAAGAGTTTGCTTTTCTTGAACTTATCACAGCTTCATCCAACATGCTTATTGCCTCAGAAAAATCCTTTTTTGCGATATAATATTTTGACATTTCATATAAAGACATCATTTTGTTTTTATGATAGTCTATTTGAATATTTATTTTGTTTTGATCAGTTTTGTCGTTTAGGTTATTTAAGAGATTTTTATCTATTGAATTAAAAAGAGCAACTGAATTATTATAGTAATATGGCAATGAGTCAAAGACTCCATTTTGGGAAAATATTGAACTGACATAATTATTGTATTGTATCAAGAGGATTGTTCTACCCTGTATAGCTCTATTAATAGAGATCAGTGATTTATCAAAATAGTATCTGGCAGAATCGGTTTGACCTAGTTCTTCAAATGATAGTCCGATATTGCTATTAATTAATCCCATTATTTTAGATTTATCTTCTAAACTATAAATCTTAGGTATCTGGCGATATATGTAAATAGCTTCATTAAATAATCCATAGCTAAACATAACATTCCCCACATTGACATACAAATAGATAGGATCAAATTGTAAGTCTGGATTCATTGAAATAATATTCAGAGCCTTTGTTAGGTAAGCCAGAGTTAAATTAGGATCGTTTTTTCGGTATTGATACAATTCTGACAAAAAACTATAAACCCGAAGTAAACCTCTCGAATTATTGTCATCAATATACTTTTTTTCTAATTCCAAAGCCATTATAACTGCCGTGTCTGGATTGCTATTGTAATAATGTTTTAAAACTACGAAGCTTGAATCAGCAACATTGCTGGAATTGTCATTATTAATTTCATAGCCAAATGAATCTTCGGAATTAGACTGACAAGAATACAATAATAAAGAAAGTAGTGAAAATATACTTGCTGATAATAAAACTGTTATTCTTAATGACCTTAGCATTTCCACAGAAAAAGATATTGTAAATAAAGTGCAAATATAGGAAAAACATCTTATTTCCTTAAAGTCGTTTCTTGAAAATTTTTACCGTTGTCATTCTGGCCTATTCTCCATTTAAAATATTACGACAATAATTTATATAAGAGGGGTTCTTATTTAGAAAAGAACTGATTTATATCGGGTTTTAGGATTTTTTGTTTTATGCTATTAGATGTTTTGCGTTATAAATTATACTGGAAATATTTTTCAAGTCATCGATGAATGTAATTTTTCAAAGCAATATATGTATATATAAATAACCCACTGATAGATTGTTGTGTTTCTTGCGAGCCAAATTAAAATAGGACGATATAGGCTGATAATCAGGATTTTACCACAGTTGACAAGTTCGGAATTGTCAATTTACTATTCTGCTAACCTTTTTAATATAAATCAGCTTAATTGCTTTTTGTGCAATTGCATTACACCTTATATTTGCTGCGAGATTAAATGCTGAAATAGTAATTATTATTGAGAATTGTAGAAAAAATACTTGGCATTAAAATCATAAATGAGATTTTAAAACAAAACAAACACTTTAGAATTAAAAACATGAAAAAGATTTTAATATTATTATTGGTTTTTTTACCATTTTTTCTTTTTTCACAAGTAAAACTTGCAAACTACGATGCCAGCAAAATTTATCCCGACGGCACACGAATTACCTATATGCAACTAACGGAATTTTCTGTCGATGCTGATTTTGTGCAATTTGTAGAAAAAGAAGTATTAGCAAATAATAAAGGCGTAAAACGTTTCGAACTTGCCAAAGATGGCACTACCTGCTTTTACGAAGCACAAAAAGATATTACCGAAGAGATAATGGTGGATATGATAAATGTTGCCATCCGCAAATTTGGTAAACAATAATACTTACAAATTAGATTTTTAAATAGTTTAAAATACTTTAGAACTAGAGATATGAGAACGATAATATTATTTGTTGCAATAGTTTTTGGGGTAATGGGAGTGAAAGCACAGGTAACTGTCTTTACTGAAACTTTTGACAATGCTTGGTATGCTTTAAATATACCTACATCAACTTGGTCGAGCGACCAAGGTGCAGCCAGTGCTTCTGCTTGGCATAGAAATGATGTCACGACTAATTGGAGTTGGACACAGGGAAGCCCAATAGCAACTGGTGCTAATAGCACAACATACTATGCCAGATTTCATACTTATGGAATTAACAATCTTTCTACAAGTCTGACAACAGGTAATATTGATTTGAGTTCTTATGTAAGTTGCTCGTTAACATTTTATTATATAAATCCTACGGGAAGTGATAACCTGAATGTTTATTTTTCAAATGATGGTGGTGTTACTTGGAGTTCTGCCGTTGGTACTTATGGAGTCCAAGCAACAACATGGAATCAAAAAACTATTGCGATTCCTGTAGGCTATCAAGTGTCAAATTTTAGAATAAAATATACTGCTACATCAGATTATGGTAATGATGATATTGGATTAGACCAGGTTGTTGTTACTGGAACTTTAGGAGCACCTTGCTCCACCGTTCCCACTCTTGCTGCAACCACAGCCGCATCATCAATTAGTGGTAGCGGTGCTTCCAGTGGTGGAAATGTAACCTCTGCTGGTACTGGTGGTTGTACAGTTACCGCAAGAGGTGTTTGTTGGAGTACATCTTCAGGTCCTACAATTGCAAATAGTAAGACTTCAGATGGAACTGGTACTGGTTCTTTTACAAGTTCTATTACAGGACTTACTGCAAATACAACATTTTATGTAAGATCTTATACAACCAATGGATTTGGAACTGGCTATGGTGCTGAAATTTCGTTTACTACTGCTGCCCCTTGCACAACCGTTCCCGTTCTTGCTGCAACCACAGCCGCAACATCAATTACATCAAGTGGTGCGTCAAGTGGTGGAAACGTAACATCTGCTGGAACTGGAGGTTGCACTGTTACTGCAAGAGGAGTTTGTTGGGGTACATCTGCGAATCCCACACTTGGTGCAGGCAATTACACAACAGATGGAACTGGCACAGGAACTTTTACAAGTACTATTACTGGACTTTTTGGAAATACATTATATTATGTAAGATCTTATGCAACCAATGGAAATGGAACTGGCTACGGAGCACAAATTTCTTTTACTACTGCTGCTGCATCTTATTGTATTCCCACTTATTCAGGACATGCATTAGATGATTTCATCAGTAATGTTAACATTCCTACAACTACGCTTAATAACACAACAACTGGTTCTAATTTTCCCGTTTACACTTTATTTTCACAATCTGGAAGTACTACTGCAAGCCTTACTCAGGGGAATACCTATACGTTAAATGTTACAGGTGGAAATTCCAATTGCTATATTGCAGCCTGGATTGATTATAACAATGATGGAGTTTTTAACTCAACTAATGAATTTATTGGACAATCAGCCAATTGCAAAAAACCAACAGCAGTTGAACTGATATCCTCATGGACTATACCAGTCACTTCAGCTACTGGGCCTATTAGAATGCGATTAAGGACATCTTATAATTCTCCTGGTCCTGCGGCAGGAGAATCATGTGGGAATGTGTCTAATGGTGTGAATTGGGGAGAAGCAGAGGATTATATTTTAACTATAGTAGCATCCGTTACCCCAACCATAGTCCTAAGCACCAATAATGTTGCAGCGGGAAATATCGCACAAGCCAGCACCAATAATCCGATTTATAGTTTTGGTATTTCGCCAACGGTTGCGAGCGCTTCACTCACGGGATTGACAGTAACGACAACGGGTACTTATGCGTCAACAGATATTGCGAATTTGAAATGTTATTATCAAAGCAGTTCCAGTTTTAACGCAGGAACAGCTACTTTGCTTTCCACTTTAACTACTCCAGGAACAGCTGGAGCGAAAATATTTCCATCATTCACCAGCCAGACTATTGCGAAAGATGCAACGGGTTATATTTTTATTACTGCTGATGTGGCTTGTGCTGCTACCACAAAAACCCTAGCCATAAATGCAGTTACCGGAACAAATACAACATTTGCTTTAGGAACAGCTACGGGTACGCCAGCAGCGGGTAATATGCAAACGATTAGCGCACTTGCATCAGTAGCAAATGTAACCGGAGCTGCTGCATCAGTTGCCGTATCTTCATCTGTTGTTTCTTGGACTAATGTTAGTTGTTTTGATGAAGTGTTGATTGTTGCTGCTGCCGGTTCTAACTCTGGAACACCTTCAGGAGACGGAACAGCATATACCGCCAACTTGGCTTATTCTAGTGGAACCACTTTGGGCGATGGTTTTGTGGTATATAAAGGATCCTCTGCAACAGCAACGGTTACCGGCC
>JAQVPT010000248.1 GCA_028701945.1 Bacteroidales bacterium | reverse complement strand
TGCTCTTCCGATCTCCAAAATCGCCATCATGGTGTAAAAGCCAAAGCGTTCGCCCATATTTGCAAGCGAAGCGGCCATTAATCCTTTTGGGTGATTTTTAAACATAAATAAAATTTTTAGTTGTTAATAATTTCAATATTTTTAAGCAAGGCAAATATAGAAATCTTTTTTAAATTATGTATTGTTTTAAATTATATTGTTATCAAAACTTATTATTATTGTTTCTTTTTATCCTATTTCATTAACTTTACCACTTGAAATACTAAACTTACGGCCAAAATGAAAATTTTTAAATCATCCCAAATTCAAGAAATTGATAAATATACTATCGAAAATGAGCCTATAAAATCAATTAATTTGATGGAAAGAGCTGCAAAAGCAGTTTTTGAACGTATTATATTGCGATATTCTACATTTCGAAAATTTTGTGTGATTATTGGCCCTGGCAATAATGGTGGAGACGGACTTGTAATTGCACGTTTATTATTGTCCAACGAATATGAGGTCGATATTTATGTTTGCCGATTTACAAAATCCATGAGTGAAGATTGTAGCGTTAATTTAAACCGGATAAAAGAAATCAATAAAAATGCTGTGCATCAAATATTCAGTTCCTCGGAGCTTATGATTCCCGATGATGTTGTAATTATTGATGCAATTTTTGGAAGTGGACTTACTAGAGAAACTGGAGGTGAGTTCGCCCTAGTTATTAATAAAATAAATAGTTCAGGTAATACTGTTATAGCTGTCGATATTCCTTCAGGATTGTTTGGTGAGGATAATACAAATAATAATGGGGCAATTGTACAGGCTAATATTACTTACGCTTTGCAGTTTTCGTCAATTTCGATGATGTTTGCAGAAAACCATAAATTTTTTGGTGAGGTTATTACTGTGCCGATAGGTCTTAGTCCTGTCGCAATCAAATTCATTCATTCAGATTATTTTATTACTGATAAGGAGTTTGTAAAAACAAATTTAAAAAAAAGAAATCGTTTCGACCACAAAGGTAATTTTGGACACCTATTATTAATAGCAGGAAGTTATGGAAAAGCTGGTGCTGCTGTTCTTGCTGCAAAGGCTGCTCTAAAATCGGGTGCAGGACTAATTACTGCTCATTTGCCAACAAAGTTGGTGAATATTATGCAAGTGTCTGTTCCAGAAGTTATGATAAGTATTGATAATCATGATGAATATTGCAGTAATGTAGAAAATATTTTTATGTATAATGCTGTTGGAATTGGACCTGGCTTGGATACTAATAGTGTTACTAAGGATTTGTTAATTAGGTTGTTACAGATGTGTGAAGTATCTGCTGTTCTTGATGCTGATGCACTAAATATTTTGTCTGATATCCCAGATTTTATTAAAATTATCAAACCAGGGACGATTATTACACCGCATCCAAAAGAATTTGAAAGGCTTTTTGGAAAGTTTGCAAATTCGTGGCAGAAAATTGAATTTATGCGAAAGTTATCGGTTGAAAAATCAATTGTAATTGTACTTAAAGGTGGAATAACTTCTATCTCCTTGCCAGATGGACGAGTTTTCTTTAATACAAGCGGAAACCCCGGAATGGCAACTGGCGGAAGTGGCGATGTGTTGACTGGTATTGTGGCATCACTTCTGGCACAAGGATATAAACCCGAATTGGCAACAATTTTAAGCGTATATTTTCATTCCAAAGCTGGAGACTTAGCCAAACAAAAGCTCGGTGAAATGGCATTGTCGGCATCCGACATTATTGAGAACTTGTCTGAAGTATATAAGGTGTTTGAAAATGAAACTTAATGATCAAGTTCTAAATGACAAATCTCTATTTCAATTCATTTGTGTACGAGAAAAATCAAACTATACAGTAATGAGATTTCTCCCTTTGGTCGAAATCTGTCAATAACTTGATAATTTCAGAACTCCTGTGCTTTTTTACGTTTCCATAACCGCGAAAAGGCGGATGATGGAAAGTAAAAAAAATATAACCTAATTTTGACTTTACGTTGCCGACAAAAAATCAAATCTTATTTCTGGCAGTGAATTGGAGGCAATGTAAACGTCAGTAAATAAACAAACAAAAATAATTTTATCAGACAACAGTAATCTTAGTTTTCATAAAGATTTTGTATATTTGCACTTATTCTTAAAACAAAAATTATGAAGAAAATTATAATATTAATAGGATTACTTGGAATGGGTTTGTTAGTATTTTCGCAAATAAATGTTGTCCCAATAACAGATACTACACTGCAAATTAAGAAAAATTCAACAGTGTATTTCCTTCCTCAAACAGTTATTCATGTAAAAGTTGATGTCGAAACTTCTAAATTTATTTCTGGGCCATTTTCTAATTATGCTGAAAAATACTTGTCTATTGCCGATGCTCCTAAAAAATCTTACACTTATTCTGATATTTCAGAAGTTGAGTTTTTACAAGTTTCTGTTGTCGATCCCTTGGCTGGTTTTATGGTGTTTGGTAATAAGGCTTCATTGTGTTTCGATAGTCGAGGTTTGATTGCTTCTTATAATGATATTATTGATAATCAAACGACGTTGAATGAATTAAAATATCAAAATTCACCTGAATATTTTGACCTTGATTCTCCTTTATATTTCGATTATGGTGTAAAGAGAAATTTTATTGGAATAACTGATACTACTTATAAAGTTATACAGTTAGATTCTATTTTTCAAAAAATCCCAGTTTACAATACTGTGATTACAAGCAAAGACTTTGAGCAAAAAGCAGAGGAAGCTGCAAATTATATCATTAAAATTCGTAAAAGAAAATTCAAATTGCAAACTGCACAATTTGACGATGAAAAACCTCCAAAAAATATTAAGTTCCTAATCGAAGAACTTGATAAGCTTGAAAGTCAGTATCTTGAGCTATTTATTGGTAAGGAAATTTCTGTAAGTAACAGCTTTTATTACACATTTAAACCACAAATAGAGCATCAGTCTGGTAAAATTGTAATATTTCATCTATCTGAAGAGCTAGGAATATGTAAAACTGCAGCAGCCGACACTGAACCTGTTTATCTAACATATCAAAATTGTGCTTGGACTACAGAATTGGATAGTTTTTATAGCCGACAAACAAAATTAAAAGAAAAAGAGAAAACCAAAGGCTTTTTTTATCGAATTCCCGGGCATGGTGGACTTAGTGTAGAGTTTGACGGGAATACTTATGCAAAACAAGCTTTTGTAATTCCTCAGTATGGTACTTTGACAAATTTACCATCAAAAATGTTTAAAAATAAGCATCTAAAAATAATATTTGATGTCGAAAATGGTTCTATTAAGAGAATCTGCAATGAATGACAGTCAATTGTAAATATTATTTTTATTTAATCCTTTTTTTATCGTCAAGCACGTACTTGTTTGCACAATCTGATCTTCATATTTTAAAGCGTCAATTTGTTGCTGATGATTATCTAATTGATGTTAATAAAATTAGTAGAGATACTTCTGATTTAAACACAATTCTTAATCAATACAAAACCGATTTTCTTACTCAAGGATATGTCTCTGCTGGTTTTGATAGTGTTGTTGTGGATACTTCCGAAATATTTGCATATTTCACTACGGGCAGCAAATTTAATTGGGATGAATTTGATTTTGTTGTTCCAAACGAGTTTAAGAATGTTTATGAAAAGAAAATTTTACGCCGTAAAGTTTTTGATATCAATAGCTTGCAAAAAGTTTTTATGAACGCTTTAGAAGATGCTGCCAATAAAGGGTATCCGTTTGCAAGCATAATTATGGACTCCTTAGCTATAAATTCTGACAGCTTGGTGTATGCTCGCTTTAAACTTGATGAAGGTCAAAGGTTTTATTTTGATAGTTTACATATTAAATCAGACACTAAAATAAGGCAACATTATATTGAAAGTTATCTAGAAATAAAAAAATCAGATGTCTTTTCGATGGAAAAAATAAATCAAATTGAGAATAAAATAAAAAATCTTAAATTTATTGAACAAACAAGACCTTTTCAGTTAGCATTTGGAGACGATAATGCCGATATTTTATTGTATCTAAAAAAAAGAAAATCTAACAGCTTTAACGGAATGATTGGAATATTGCCAAATAATAAAACTACTGGTAAACTATTGGTAACTGGCGATATTAATTTATATTTATTAAATAGTGTAGGAGCAGGTGAGCTGTTTGCTTTTAAGTGGCAAAAGTTTGAGCTATTGAGTCAAAACTTAAAAACAGAATTTTCATTGCCTTATTTATTCCGTTCTCAATTTGGTGTAGGTGTTAAATTTGATATCGAAAAGAAAGATTCGAGCTATGTAAATACCGATTTTACTGGAAGACTAATATATGGTAGCAATACCGCAAACGGAACTGAATTCTTTTTTAGACGAAAAACTTCGTATTTGTTGGGAAAAGAAGCAAATTATACCGATGCTAACTATTCGGGGTTTAGTTCAAATCTGTTTGGTGTTAGTTACAGATTTATACAAACGGATAATAATTTGTCGCCCCGTTCGGGTATTATTCTCGATTTAAGTACTTCGTTTGGTACAAAAAATCAACAAAACGAAGAAGAAATCAAACCGATATTTCAAAACATTTCGTTTGCGGCTGTAAATGCCTATATTCCTTTGTTTTCTTATATGAGTATTAAGTTGCGTAGTTATACCTCAATGATTTATTCAGAAAAAATATTTGAGAATGAGCTTGACCGTATTGGTGGATTGAATACCATACGTGGTTTTGACGAATTGTCTCTTCCAGTTTCGTCGTATAGCATTTTTAACACTGAATTACGGTATTTGTTTGAGGAGCAATCAGCATTATTTTTATTTTACGATATTGCATATACAGAAAAACGATTTACTATTGAGGATAGTTATAATGTTTTGATGGGAGTAGGAGCGGGGCTTGATCTTAATACGAATGCAGGGGTGTTTTCAATTATTTTTGCCGTAGGCAAGCAAAACGAAAATCCGTTTCTTTTTAATAGCTCAAAAATACATTTTGGATACCGAAGCACTTTTTAATTTGCAGAATCAGATATAAATTGTTAGAGTTTATATTAGTTGTTGAAAAAAAAACTTAATGAGTTTTATGGTTGTGTTTATAAATTTTGTATTTTTGTGATTAAATTTAATAACGAAGTATATTGAACGCTATATCAAACGAAAACTTCTCACTCGGTACAAAATATAGATTCCTAAATCATCTTATGTTTTGGGTAGCGTATATTCTGTTTAGTGCAACAGTCTTTCATTTTGGTAATAGCGTAAAAAATTATTATTCTTATTTCTCGGCTTTGACAATTGATTTTGTTAGTATTTATATCATTTTATTGGTTTTAATTCCTAGGTTTATTCAGAAAAATTACCAATTACTAAAATTTTTCTTGTATCTTATTTTATTAATATCAATAAACTTTGCAATAAATTTTGGTGTTCAAAATTATGTTATTGCAGAT
>JAQVPT010000247.1 GCA_028701945.1 Bacteroidales bacterium | reverse complement strand
ATTAAGGATTTTAAGACAATATATTGGTAAAATATTTGACAAAGTAAAGAATAGACCGTATTATATAATAGAAAGTAAATGCAATTACCACGAATAGAATATTTAGAATGGGACTCTTCTTTTTTTAACAAAAAGATAGGAAGAATTGTTTTTTTTAACTCGACTTTTGCAGATTTGGAAGATACTTTAAAACTGGCAAAACATGAAAAATATGATTTGATTTATGTTTTTGAAAATGTTGATGATGAGACCAACTTGTTGGAAAATTACAGACCTAACTTAATAGACACAAAAATCATTTTAGCAAAACAAGTTGAACCCGAATTAGAAACTGATTGTTTAATTCAAGATTTTACTGGTTCAAAATCAAATGAAATGATCGATAACTTAGCTATTAGTAGTGGGGAGTATTCGCGTTTTAATTTGGATAACGGTTTTTCATCTGCAGATTTCCACAATCTTTACAAAACTTGGATAAGAAATTCCCTAAATCGGGATATTGCTGACAAAGTTTTTATTAATGCCGACGAGAAGATTACAGGACTAATAACAATTAAAATAACTGAAAAAATTGGTATAATTGGTTTAGTATCAGTGTCGAAACTCGCTCAAGGTCAGGGAATTGGAGAATGTTTAGTTAATGCATGCAATAATTTCTTATTCCTAAATAATATTAAACAAATGGAGGTTGCAACACAAGCAGCTAACTTAAGAGCAATAAGTTTTTACAAAAAAAGTGGATTTAAAATACAAACTCGTACAAATATTTATCATTTTTGGCTATGATACCGTTTAACAAACCATATTTAACAGGGAAAGAGACACTTTACATTGAAGATGCTGTAAAATCAGGTAAAATTTCTGGTAACGGCAAATACACAAAATTATGTCAAGATTATTTTCAATCAAGATATAATTTTAAAAAGTGTTTACTTACAACATCTTGCACAGATGCCTTAGAAATGTGTGCTATATTATTAAATATTGAACCTGGCGATGAAGTAATAATTCCATCTTACACTTTTGTTTCTACTGCTCTTGCGTTTGTGAGGCAAGGAGCTAAAATTGTTTTTGCTGACAGTCGTGCAGACCATCCTGGGATTGATGAGAATAAAATTGAAGAACTAATTACTAATAAAACAAAGCTTATTATTCCAGTTCATTATGCAGGTGTTGCATGTGATATGGATAAAATAATGGCAATTGCAGGAAAGTATAATCTTTTTGTGGTTGAAGATGCAGCTCAAGCGATAGATTCTTTTTATACAGGAGCAGATGGCGTTAAACGAGCTTTAGGTTCTATTGGACATTTATCTGCATTCTCGTTTCACGAAACTAAAAACATTATCAGTGGAGAGGGGGGGATGCTTTGTATTAATGATGAGAGATTTGTTAAACGCTCAGAAATTATTTGGGAAAAAGGGACTAACCGCGCAGAGTTTTTTAGAGGAGAAGTAAATAAATATGGTTGGGTTGATACTGGCTCATCATTTTTACCATCTGAAATTATCGCAGCATTTCTGTGGGCACAAATTGAAAACTTAGACGATATACAGAAAAAAAGAAAAGAGATTTGGGAACAATATTACAATTTACTAAAACCTGCAGAATTATCTAATAATTTCAAACTATCCGAAATTCCTGATTATGCTACAAATAATGCTCATATGAATTATTTGGTGTGTAACACATTAGAATATAGAGCGGATTTAATCAATAGGTTAAAATCAGAAGGAATATTAGCCGTTTTCCATTATCTTGCACTTCACAAAAGTGAATTTTATAAAGAGAAGCATGATGGCAGAGAGTTGCCAGAATGTGACAGGTATGCGGATTGTTTGCTTAGGTTGCCAATGTATTACGAATTGAGTAAAGCTGAGATGGAGCAAATTGTAAGCGTAATTTTCGAAATTAAATAATTTTTCTTTACTCAGTAACTTTGCTAAGATCTTACGCATTGTATTGAGCCGTTATTAGATTGTTTGTCCGAATCTTCGCGGTTCACGGTTTGTTGATAGTCATTCTGCTCCAATCTCATGGACATCTTTATTTTTTATACTATTAATATCTATGGATTTTATGTCTTTACCACTTTTAGACACTTTCTTTTCCGCAAGTATGCCAATCGGCTTTTCGACAATCATGCGATTGTAAAATTTATCTACATATTCGATTACTGTTAAATCGTTGGTATAAGTGCATTCAAATAACCAGCATTCAAAATTGTGCAATCACAAACTCGAATGTCAGAATTTAAGATAACTCTCCCTAAGCGGTAATAACCCGAATAGAGATTGTTTTTGTGAAATTTGCTGCAACTTGGGTGTAATAATCAAGGTTCCACAAAGTTGTATAACTCGAAAACAAAAAAGAGCTGTCCACCAATTGGCGGACAGCTCTTTTGAAATATATTAAAGAAATGCTATTTCATATCAGCAAGTCTTTTGTAGTAATTGTATCTCCATTTTGCATTTTCTTGAGCAGCAGTAAATAGTACATCTGCGTTCTCTGGGAAATCTTTTCTAAGTGCAGTATATCTTACTTCACCGTCTAAGAATTCTTGGAATTTGCTCCAATCTGGTTCTTTGCTATCTAATGTAAATGGATTTTTACCTTCTTTTTCAAGAAGTGGGTTAAAACGATAGTTAGCCCAATATCCGCATTCTACAGCACGTTTTTCTTCTTCTTGAGTTTTGCCCATACCAGCTTTTAACCCGTGGTTAATACATGGAGCATAAGCAATAATCAATGAAGGTCCTGGATACGCTTCAGCTTCTTTTATAGTTTTGAAATACTGACTTTGGCTTGCTCCCATAGCAACTTGTGCAACGTAAACATATCCATAAGTCATAGCCATAGCACCAAGGTCTTTTTTACGGGTTTTCATCCCAGACGCAGCAAATTTTGCAACTGCAGCAGCGGGAGTAGCTTTTGAAGCCTGACCACCAGTATTTGAATAAACCTCTGTATCCATAACAAGAATATTTATGTCTTTTCCAGATGCAATAACATGATCAAGTCCACCAAAACCGATATCATAAGCCCATCCGTCACCACCAAATACCCAAACAGAACGTTTTGGCAGATAATGTTTCTTAGACATTACCTCTTTAGCGATAGGATCATTAAGTTTCTCGATAGCGGCTAACAATCTGTCAGTTGCTTTTTCGGATGCTTCGGCATTATCCATACCAGCAAGCCATTCTTTTGCAGCTTCAGCAGCTTCGCCTGTCCATTTTGCTTCTGTTAGCAACATAGAGACTTTTTCTCTCATTTTTTCAGTTGCTGCCATCATACCATAACCATACTCTGCGTTATCTTCAAAAAGCGAATTAGCCCAAGCTGGACCTTTATTGCTATTATATGATTTACAGTATGGAGTAGCTGGCGCAGAACCTCCATATATCGAAGAACATCCAGTTGCGTTGGCAACTATCATTCTTTCACCAAACAATTGAGTAATAGCCTTAATATAAGGTGTTTCACCACAACCAGCACATGCACCTGAGAATTCAAATAAAGGCTGAGAGAACTGTGAGTTTTTAAGCGACTTGCTTTTTTCTAAAACAGTATCTTTATACCCAACAACTTCGTCCATATAAAACCAGCGATCAACTTCGTCCATTTGAGAACCAAGTGGTTTCAATTCAAGAGCTTTGTTTTTTGCAGGACAAACATCCACACAGTTACCACAACCAGTACAGTCGAGTACACTAATTTGCATTTTGAATTGATATTCTTTAGTTCCGCCAATTCCTTGAACTGTTTTTGTGCCAGCCGGTGCATTTTTAACTTCGTCATCTGTTAATAAGAAAGGACGAATTGCAGCGTGAGGACAAACATAAGAACATTGATTACACTGAATGCAATTTTCAGAAATCCATTCTGGAACGTTAGCAGCTACACCACGTTTTTCGTATTTTGTTCCGCCGTTCGGAAAAGTTCCGTCTTCGCGTCCAAGAAATGCAGATACAGGAAGTTTATCACCATTTTGAGAATACATAATATCAGCAACTTCTGAAACAAATTTAGGAACTTCACGATCTCTCGTAATTTTAAATCCATCAGTTTTGATATTAGCCCATTCAGCAGGAATTTCAATTTTTGTTACACTTCCACCTGCATCAACAGCCTTGTAATTCATGTTTACAACATTCTCACCTTTTTTGCCAAATGATTTAACAATCATATCTTTCATTTCTTTGACAGCCTGGTCGTAAGGAATTACCTCAGAAATTTTAAAGAAAGCAGATTGCATAATTGTATTAATTCTATTACCAAGACCAATTCCTTCGGCAATTTCTGTTGCATTGATAATGTAGAAATTAATATTTTTCTGTGCAAGCGTCTTCTTCATGTGGTCTGGCAACTGTTTCTTTGTTTCTTCAACAGACAAAATCGAGTTAAGTAAGAAGCTTCCATTAGGTTTAATTCCCTCTAGAACATCATACATTTCTACATATTTAGGCACATGACATGCAACGAAATCGGGAGTTGTTACCAAATATGGAGCTCTAATTAGTTTGTCACCAAAACGAAGGTGAGATGCGGTAAAGCCACCAGATTTTTTAGAGTCGTAAGCAAAATATGCCTGACAATATTTATCGGTTGTTTCGCCAATAATTTTAATTGAGTTTTTATTTGCACCAACAGTTCCGTCAGAACCGAGACCATAAAATTTACCTTCAAATGTTCCTTTACAAAGGATAGAAACATTTTCTGTAAGTGGTAATGAAAGATTTGTTACGTCATCATTAATCCCAACAGTAAAACGATTTTTAGGTTTTGCAGCTTCTAGATTTTCAAAAACTGAAATCATCATTGATGGAGTAGTGTCTTTTGAAGAAAGTCCATATCTTCCACCAACTACTAATGGTCTATTTTCATCATTATAAAATATATCTTTAATATCAAGATACAATGGTTCGCCATTAGCACCAATCTCTTTAGTTCTGTCGAGAACAGCAATTTTTTTAACTGTTTTTGGAAGTACTTTTCTAAAGTATTTTTCTGAGAACGGACGATATAAATGAACAGTTATTAAACCTACATTTTTACCTTGGGCGTTAAGATAATCCACAGTTTCTACAAGAGTATCAGTAATTGAACCCATAGCCACTACAACATTTTCAGCATCTTTTGCACCGTGATAAGTAAATGGATGATAAGTTCTGCCAGTAAGTTTTGTAATCTCCTGCATGTAATCATCAACTACTTCGGGGATGTTTTCATAAAATTTATTAGCGACTTCTCGTGTTTGGAAATAGATATCAGGATTTTGTGCTGTACCTTTGGTAACAGGATTAAGAGGATTAAGTGCATTGCTACGGAATCTCTCTAATGCTTCCCAATCAAGAAGTTTTGCCAAATCTTCCATTTCGGGGCATTCTACTTTTTGAATTTCGTGAGAAGTGCTAAACCCGTCGAAGAAGTGTAAGAATGGAACACGTGTTTTAATAGCTGCCAAAGGAGCTAT
>JAQVPT010000246.1 GCA_028701945.1 Bacteroidales bacterium | reverse complement strand
GAAAGGCTCTGATTGATATAAATAATCACTTTTCTTGACAGTCATTGAAGTTGCAATATTTTTAGACTTTTCTGAAACAATTGCAAACTTACAATCTCTAAAATATATCAAATTATCATGATAGAATGTTACAATTTCAGAGGAAATCCTAACAGGATCAATTAAATCTGCTTCTCTGTAATCAAGTAAATATCTTTTTGTATTATTAGGAATAATATTGTTATCAAAAGCCCACTGCCAAGAACTTTTTATATCATTAGCACTTATCAAGCCATAATGCACTTTGTACATTATTTGGTTGACATAATCATAATTATAAACTATGTTTTTATTCAATTCTTCAGTTTTATAGAAATCATTAAGCCTTTTAACCACTTATATAAAACGTAAATATAATTAAAATGTTTCATATACTAATAATCTTTAAAAAAAACATTTGGTCATTAGTGTTTTAAGTAATATATTTGCACCCCTATTGTCAAATGTGTGATGGGGCACCGAAGTGTCGGAGCTTAGTAGCACGAAAATATGAAAAAAATGAAACATTTTGAAGTAATAGCAAATTTACGTACCGATTTAGGTAAAAAAGCCACAAAAAAAATTCGTAAAGAAGGTAACATCCCATGTGTAATATATGGTAAGAATGATGTTATGCATTTTTCCACAGCACAAAGTGCAGTAAGAAAACTGATTTATACTCCAGCAGTTATGTTTGCGGACATTAATATCGATGGTAAAGTAAAATCAGCAACAATCAAAGACATTCAATTTCACCCAGTAAGTGACGAGATATTGCATATAGATTTTTATGAAGTTAACGAGAAAGACCCTATAAAAATCAATATTCCAATTGTTGTTGAAGGCAACTCACCTGGCGTAAAAGCAGGAGGTAAATTAAGTTTGAACAATCGCAGAATATCAGTAAAAGGTATCATGGAAAATATTCCAGACAATTTTACAATCAATATTTCAAAATTAAACATTGGTGATTCAATTAAGATTAAAGATTTAAAATCAGATACATTAGAATTCACTGATCCAAAATCAAACATCGTTATTATGGTTGCTACTGCTCGTGTTGTAACTGAAGAAGAAACTGAAGCAGAAGCAGAAGGTGAGGAAGCAGAGGGTGAAGATGATGCTGAGAAAAAAGATGACGAAACTGCTGAATAATCTAATAATCCAAAACTATGAAATACTTAATCGTAGGTTTGGGAAATCCCGGATTAGATTATTATAATACACGACACAATATTGGTTACAGAGTGCTGGATTTTCTTGTTGGGAAATCTGGCATTTCTTTTACCGATAAAAGGTACGGTTTTAGAGCGGAAATAAAACATAAGGGGAAAACTATTATTTTGGTTAAACCAACTACGTTCATGAATCTAAGCGGCAAAGCAGTCAACTACTATCTACAAAAAGAAAAAATCTCCATTGAAAAAGCACTTATTGTAGTCGATGATATTGCACTCCCATTTGGAACAATAAGAATAAAAACTAAAGGAGGCAGTGGTGGACACAACGGATTACAAAACATTCAAGATATTATCGGGAACTCAAATTACAACAGACTTAGATTTGGAATTGGGAGTGAATTTAACTTAGGTCATCAAACAGATTATGTACTAGGTGAATGGTCAAATGAAGAAAAGAAAAATCTTGAGCCGAGACTAAATGCTGCATGCGAAGCAATATTACAATTTTCGTTTATTGGAATAGAAAGAACAATGAATTTTTATAATAATAAGTAAGTTTAATGAGCAAACCTGAATACGATAAAAGAAGCTACCGAAATACAGTTTCGCGAATAGCAGGAAGAGTAGCAAACTTTTCTAGACCGGCATTTTTCGTTAGGTTTTACAGTAAATTATACGCAAAATTTTACTCAATAAATATTAACGAATTTGAAATCCCTAAAGGTGGCTTTAAAACATTTAACTCCTTTTTTACAAGAAAAGTAAAACCTGAGTTTCGCAAAATAGAATCTGGAATTATTTCGCCTGTTGATGGATTAATATACGATAACGGGGTCATTGATGAAGATCGCCACATTTATGTTAAGCACAAGTTCTTTTCAGTCAAAGAATTACTAAAAAGAGAATATAACAAATTAGAGTCTTTCGTAGTATTTTATTTAGCTCCTTCTCATTATCACAGAGTCCATGCTCCATTCGACATGGCAATTACGGATATTAGTTATATTCGGGGCAATCTGAGGTCAGTTAGAGAAAGTATTATACTTAAAACCGAAGAGCTTTATTGCAAAAACGAACGAATTGTGCTTTACGGTGATTCAGAATATGGAAAATTCGCTTTTATTTTTGTAGGAGCGTTGGTAGTTGGTAAAATCAAACTAAGTTTCGAGGAAAAGGCAGCTTCAAACAAAAGAAAAGCTTGCTGCAACGATATTACTTACGACACACCTCATCTAATAAATAAAGGAGAGGAATTAGGCTTTTTCGAAATGGGATCGAGCGTTATAATCCTTTCAGAAAATAAAATGTACGAAAAGTTAAAATTTGTAGCAAGCACAGAGTTAAAATTTGGACAAAATTTCGTTTAATATTGAAATTTTTGAACCCTTCGCTCCATTTTGACTATTTTATTCCACAAACAGTTTTTTGCACACTGTAGTTTGCAAAGATTGCAATTTAACAAAATATATTCCGCTAATCAGATTTTTAGTAATAATTTCTTCTCCTTGATAGTTAGGAACACTTATCACTATTTTTCCATTTAGGTCAAATACTGAAATTTTTATCGATTCTTTACCATCGCACAAAACAGAGAAACTTTCTTTTGCAGGATTTGGGAATATTGAAAAATCAAAAGTATTATTATCTGAAATATTAATGCACAAACCTGCTTATAATAGCTTGTAATATAAATTACTATTCAAATATACGAAGAAAAAAACGGTTAATCGTTTGATAGCACACAATCTTGTCTGTCTTCGAGTAACTCGAAGACTAGATTGTGAGCGAAACCTAATACTTATTTTGGCAATATCAGAGTTTATTTAGTGTTATACTTCGTTTGATTTTAAAACCTGCCGGAGTAAAAAAACACTGCAAAACTTCTTTCAATTTTGCAGTGCATGTTAATTTTATTATTCTTTTACAAACTTCTGTACCCCAGTTTCTCCATTTTCATTTGTTATGATAATAATATAAGTTCCAGGCGATAAATTTGAGATGTTTATTTCACTGTTTCCAAAAACTATTCCAGTTTGAGCAAGCTTTCCGCTAGTGTCATAAATTTTGATTACGCCATTTTCTACGCAGCTTTTAATACTTAAAACATCTTTTGCTGGATTTGGATAAATATTAAAATCGATTTTTGATAATTCAAAACTGAAAATATCCGTTGTTCCCTCAGGATATACGCTATTACCATCAACAATAAAGTTAATATTGTAGTTTTGATTAGTTCCTGTATGAGTTGTAAAAGGTATCCAGTTTTGGTGTGCAAAACTTGTTACAAATATTTGAATGTTAGTGTTTTCGGGAATATTCTCAAATTCATAGCGTCCGTTTATATCAGTAACACTAACGTCAATAATTTCGGATGCATCCATACTTCTAAGAATAACAACCATGTCTTCTAGCAGGTTTAAACTATTTTTGCCTCCTTCTGTACCAACTATTCCACTGCCGTTATTTGTGCCATTAATTACTTCTAACATAACGTGGTGCAAACTGGCTATAAAAACAGTTCCGTCAACTACAGGAATACTTATAGCATCTTCATGAACCACAGCAGTTTGATAGTAAATATGAGGAGCAACATTGTAATTATCAGGGAATTGCAAGAACGAACCCAGATAATACTCACCCGGCAGAAGATTATTAAATTCCGCTTGTCCATTTATACCCAACATTTGCTCTGCCTCAAAAACAATTACTTCATTATTACTAATATCGACAGCTTTTTTATAAAGCACTACTTTTGCATGATTTGCAGGAAAATTACTTGCAGGAGTTCCAAAAGTTACATTAGCAACAATTTTATTTGTTCCTGTGTTTTCTGTAAAATTCACAATCCCTTGTAAAAACTGACATTCGTATTGATTTTTGCTCCATACGTCAAAACTACCTGATGGGAAATTATTGCCTAAATTCAAACCAGAACCAGTACCACTTATTTCACTTGTAAAAAGTGCACCGCCCATATTTACCCAATATTTTGTATCAGCAACACTAGTAGATAATGATACTTGACCACTATTCCCAGGAATTAAAACTCCATTTGAAGGATTCTTTAACACAACGATCTGCTGTGGCATAGGATTTACAGTCAGCTCAAGCACATACGTACTATCGCAGCCATTCACTGTTGTATAATTATCATAATACGTGCCTCCTACAGTATAATCGATACCTTGCCAAGAATAAGTTTCTCCAGCACACATAGTATGACTATCTTGAAATAAATAAGTCATTCCTGAAAATCCAATATCAATTAAAATTGTATCTACACAATTTGCACTTCCAAACGTATTCAAGTAATATGCGTAATGCATCATGTTAGGGGTTTGGTATGAAGTTCTAATATTGTATTGTCCAGTTGGCAGGTTGTACACTGCTGTAATTGGGCTTCCTGCTGGTGGTCCATAAACATTATCAAGCCAAAAGAAAGAACTATTACTGAGCGTATCTCCAAATACAATACTTCCTGTTTCTAACATGCAAGTATCAGATACTACTTCCATATTAAATGCAGGTATTGGTGGTTCGTAAACTGTATCAACAGTAGTACTTTGACAACCCCAGTAATTTGTTGCAATTAAATTTATGCGATGTAAAGTGTCTGTGTTGCTCCAATGTACAAAATTTTCATATTCCCCACCCAAAGCATTAGTTGATGTATTATCAATAATACCGCCGTTATAAAAGTTCCACGAATATTGTTGTAATGAGTCTTCAATAGCAGCAATAGTAGCAGGTTCTCCAGAGCATTTTGGTGGAATAATATTAATACCTGAATTTGGACTTCTTGCAAAAATAACTTTTATTGTATCGCTGTCTGTACAACCGCCTGTGTTATCTTCAGACCAGATAAAGTTGAAATATGGATTTGATGGATTTTCTGTATTGAGTATATTAGATGTAATTTGTGTATTTGGGTCATTTATATCCGCGAAATTAACATTTGTCACCGAAGGCGTACTCCAGACTCCTGTACCTACGCTTGGAATAGCATTAAGATTTCCAGTATTACCGCAGAACAAAGTATTATCTTCACCAGCATTAGCATTGGGAGTTTGTATAAAATGAATTCTTAAAGGTCCAGCTGTATCTGTACAAAACCCTGGTTCATATGCAGGCCCGTTTTCTACAATCCAATAAAAATTGTGGTAACCATAGTATGGTACGGTTGCCCAAGTACTATTAGAGAATTCGTTTCCAAAGTTCGTTGCAGAATTGTTTGTGTACCAATATCCTGTCCCGCTTCCAGTGGCTTCGGCTCTAAGTCTAGTAAATGTATATCCACAAGTTGTAGAGTCAGGTAAAT
>JAQVPT010000245.1 GCA_028701945.1 Bacteroidales bacterium | reverse complement strand
CTATTAAAAGGTTTGTATAATCGACAAGCACAATACCGTTGTTTACAACAATCCCCATAAGCATTATTACTCCGACAAATGTTACAATATTTAGATTTAATCCAGTAATAACAAAAGCCATTACAACACCAACAAGAGAAAACGGAATTGAAAACAAAATAATAAATGGATCTTTAAACGATTCAAATTGTGAGGCCATAATCATATAAACCAGCATTATGCTAATAATAAAAACGATAGTTAGGTCACCAAAAGATTCTTTCTGGTCTCCAACTTTACCAGCTAGGTTAAGATAAACAGAAGGATTTTTATCATAATTATTGATAATGTTTTCGGCAAGCACAGCACCTTCACTAAGAGAAATATCATCAAGTTCTGCCCCCACCGTTACAATTCGCGAGTGAGCTTCATGCTTAATTTCTAATGGGCCATATCCTTCGGTTATTTCGGCAACTGCAGAAAGAGGCATCTGCATCCCAATAAGATTTGTCAAAAGAATATTATCCAAATCAGAAACATTTGCACGTGCCGACTTATCATATCTAACAATCATTCGATATGAGTCTGCGTCTTCGACATAAGTACCTGCTTCTGCTCCGTAAATGCTCTGTCTCACTTGTATTCCGATAAGTGCGACATTTAACCCATATTGCGATGCTTTGTCATTATCAATAATTATATGATACTCAGATTTACCGCGATCAATTGTATTTTCAACATCTTTAAAACCATTGGTGTTTTCCATTAACGATTGTATTTCAAGAGCAGTTTGATTTATTTTTTCAAAATCTTTACCAGTAATTTTAATTTCTATTGATTTTGCATTTCCAAGCAACATGTTTTGCATAAGCGAGCCACCAGTAACTTGAAAATTTTCTATTTCAGGTATTTGCGAGAGTCTATCTCTTATTAAATCTGCAATTTCGGAAGCACTTCGATCTCGGTCTTGCGGAAGACAAAGTCCACCACTTATAGTTGCTTTATTTTTACCCTCGGCAAAACCTATACTCGATAAAAAATTTGTCTCTGTTTGCCCTATAACAGTATATTGCGAAATCATTTCGGGTATCTCATCAAAATATATTTGTTCAACCATTTTTGCAATACGTTCTGTTTCCTTAACATTAGTCCCCACTTCGGTTTCAATAGTTGTTATTACATCTCCGGCATCCAAATCTGGAATATAATCAGTTCCCATACTTGAAGCTAAAAACATAGTTACCCCAAATATCACCAATGCAATTATTACAACAAATATTTTAACTTTGACAAGTGCCCTCAGTATTTTTGCGTATAATGATTCAAAAGCAATAAAAATATTTTCACTAAATCTAAACAAAGGGTTTCTTTTCTTATCTTTTCTTGGTTTTGGCTTTAATAATAATGAAGATAGCATCGGTGTCAAACTCAAAGCAGTTATCAAAGAGGCTAACATCGTTACTGTAACAAGAATCGCAAGCTGTTTAAATAATATTCCTACAATTCCACCAACAAAAATAAGCGGTATAAAAACAGAAATTGTTGTAAGCGTAGAAGCCGTAATTGCTTTTCCCATTTCGCCAGTTGCAAAAACGGCCGCTTCTTTCGGTTTTACTCCCTTTGCAATATGCTGATTAATATTTTCGAGTACAACAATAGCATTATCAACCACCATCCCGATTGCAACAATTAACGACATTAGGGAGAATATATTAATTGTAAAACCGGCAATTTTCATTGTTATATATGCGGTCATCATAGAGAATGGTATAGTTAGAATCACAATTAGACTGTTACGCCACTCTCGCATAAATGCAAAGACAACAAAAATGACAAATATTGCCGCATAATAAATAGTAGATTGTAGATTATTACTTACTTCGACTATTATTTTAGATGTATCAAAAACAATATTAGTTTTCACATCAGCGGGTAAATCTTTTTTTATTTCGGCCATTTTTTTGATTATCCCACTATAAACCTCATAGGAGTTTGTGCCAGTTTGCTTTTGAATAAACAGAGCTATTGCTTTTTGTCCATCAGAATATGCAATTTCGTCTTTTTCTTTAAAATCGTCAGATATTTCGGCAACATCTTCGAGACGAATTATTCTATTATTAAAACCTATTAGAGGAATTTTTTTTATTTCCTCCACATCTTTAATATCGCCTGGAATTCTGACCGAGAAATCAAATTTGCCGAAATTTATGTTTCCTCCTGGGATACTAATATTATATGCTTTTAAAACAGTTGCAATTGCAGCAATATTAAGATTATAAGTTTTAAGTTTATTAGGATTTACCAAAATAGCAATTTCTCTTGTTGGCTGAGCAATTATAAAAGCAGAGCCGACTCCTGGTACTTTTTTGATAGGTTCCACAATTTTATCATAAGCTAGTCTTTCTAAACCGCTATAACTTTCGTCTGCCTTAATCGTGAAAACAACAATTGGTATCATTGCCGAATTAATCTTCATAATATAAGGATTCATAGCATCAGCAGGCAAGGTTTTTTTGACCAGTTCCATAAGGTCTCTTGCCGAATTAGCTGCTGCCGAAACGTCTGTTCCCCATTCAAATTGCAACGAAATTATCGATACATTTTCTTTTGAAACCGAGGTGAGCTTTTTAAGATTTTCTGTTCCGGCAAGTATTATCTCCATGGGATTAGTAACTTGTCTCTCTACATCTTCGGCCGCTGCACCAGGATAAATCGTAACAACAGTTAATGAAGGTAATTCAATTTCTGGAAGCAAGTCTTTTGGCAATGTCAACCATGAAAAAACTCCGAAAAATAAGACTGCAAGAAAAACCATTACAGTTGTTACCGGGTGTTCTACTGTTATTTTTGGTAATTTCATTAAATTTAATTTTTAACAACATCAACTAAAGACTTATCTCGAAGCTTATTTTTTCCCTCAAGCACTACAACACTTCCTTTGTTTATTCCCTCAACACAAACATATTCTCCTTCGGTTTTTATTTTATTAATTCGAGTCCGATAAGCGGTATCATTTTCTACAATATACACGTAATCTTCTGGAGTTCCAGGTTGTCTAAAAATTGCATTTACGGGAACATAAACACCAGTTTCGGAGCCATAATCAATTAAAACTTCGGCATTCATACCTGGCATTATTTTTCCTCCATAGTTTGACACTTGAATTTCGACACCAGCAGTACGTGATGTGGTCGAAAGAAATGGTTTAATAAACGAAACTGTACCAGTAAACATATCTGTTGAAACAGCATCACAGCATAATCTAACCTCTTGTCCTACATTTATTTTTGAAATATCTTTTTCTCCAACTTGAATTTCTACTTTTAGCGGATTTAGTTGCATTAATCGTAAAACACCACTGGTATTGCTATAACCAGGATCAAGATTTATCGTAAAAAAATAATTCTCGCCTTCTTCAATTAGATATTCAGCAATTACTCCATCAAAAGGAGCAACAATACTTGTATTTTTTCTCAGCATATCAGTTCTAATTTCCGAGGCATCAAACATCGCCTTTACGTGATCGTATTCTATTTCGCTAATACTTCCTTTATCTCTAAGACGCGAAATTCGCTCGTAATCTTTTTTAACTGCATCGTATTCAATAAGAGCCTGAGTTAGTAATTCTGAAGATAAGTCAACCAGTAAAGTACCTTTATTCACATAAGCACCTTTTGGATAATAAAATTTCTCTATTTTGCCTGGCATTGAGGTTCCAAGATTAGCCTCTTTATTTGCAAAAAAAGTTCCTGAATATTCCAGAGTTTTATCATAAGATCGTTCTATTGCAACAGATGTTTTTACTGGAATCTTATTTTCGGATTCATTGATTTCTTTTGTTTCATTATTAGAGCAAGATGCTGTTATAAGAAGCATTCCGAGCAATAATATTATGTATATATTTTTCATAAATCAATAAATTAGTTAAAATTGACCAGTTTTCATTTTATATTCCACTTCGAGCATTTTTACTTGTGTTTTTGCTTCGATAAGATCTCCATTTGTTTTATGCCACTTTGTTTGTGCTTCTAAAAGTTTAGCAATTGATATCATTCCTTCATTAAAATTATCTTGCGAAATTCTTAAAGTTTCTTCAGCAAATTCTACCGACTTTTTCATAAGTGATAAGGTTTTTACGGTTTCGGAATATTTGAACCAAGCTTGCTGCACTTCGAGTGTTATCAACGATTTTGCCTCTTCTTTTTTTAATTCAGCAATATTTATTAATTCTTTAGATGCGTTCATAGTGTAAAAACTATCTCCCCAAAACGTCAAGGGAATTTGCATACTTATACCTACGGTCCAGTCCGAGCCAAAAGAATTATTAAATCCTTTGTATGGATTTGGTTTGATAAAAAGGTAATTTGCTGTAAGAGCGGCATTAGGTAAAAATCTCGATCTCATTAAGTCTTTTTGGGCGATAGCCATTTTTTGGGCTTCTTCTAACATTTTGATTTCACTGCGATTATCTAATGCTAATTGGGCACTTCCATCAAATTTAGGTAAAGCCTGAATATCGTCGGGCGTATCGGTCAAATATATTTCAGTTTCAATAGGTAATCCTATCAATTGACAAAGAGCCATCTCACTAAGTATCAGACCATTATTAACTCTTGCCTGATCAAGTTCAGCTTCATTTATTTTCACATTAACCTGCAAAACTTCGGCACGAGTTACTACTCCTTCGGTATATAAGTTTTCTACATCAAACAAAACCTGATTCAATAATTCAAGATATTTCCCAATAATTTTTTGTTTCTCCTGCAAATCAACAATTCGCCAATAGGCCTGTTCAATTTTATAAATCTCTTTATTATTCTCAATTTCCACATTATATGATGCTATCTCTTTTCCAGATTGAGCGATTTTATTTAAACTTCTAATTTTGCCACCAAGATAAATTGGCTGAATAAAACTTGGACCAAAAACAAAATTATGATGTGTTCCAATTTGCATTTTATCGGCAGGTAAGTATGAATAGAAGAAAAATAGAGGATTACCTTCGGGATCGGTCATTACTTCATTAGTTAGAGGATTCAAAACCATCCCATTAAGTAAGGGGTTTTCCAACATATTCGGATTAAGCTCCATATTTGCTTGATCTACTGACCAAAATGGAACAACTGGCATAAATAAATTGTCGCTCAATACCTGAAACGGTTTATTTGTTAATTGATAGTTTCCGATAAGGTTCAATTGTCCAAAATATTGAGTTTTCGCAGCACTATGGAGCTTTTCGGTAATTTTGTACTGCCCCTTAGCTGTTTGGATTGCGTAATTTTCCGCATAAGCACTTTCGCGACAATCCAAAACGCTTAAAAATACGGTGTCTGCATCCGATTGTGCAATAATTAAATGCGTAAGCGACAATAATAATATTAATATAAAAAATGTTTTTTTCACTTATCTCTTTTTAAGACCCTTAAAAAATATATCTAACAAAGCGTTTAATCTTCCCTCAAAAACACTTGCCTCATAATCTAGCAGCAATGGCAACTCCACAGCCTTAATTGTCATCAAAACAGTTTCGCCAACACCAATAACATCGAC
>JAQVPT010000244.1 GCA_028701945.1 Bacteroidales bacterium | reverse complement strand
GTTTAAATATATGGGAGACCATTTAGAAGGTACAGAGCTTGATATGACTAAAGATATGGGTGCTGGTCCTTTTGGGAATCCATATCGTTGGAGACCTCTAACATGGGAAGTTGATGGCGTTACTTATTGTAATGAGAGAGCAACAGGAACTCAACAAACTGCATTCTCTTTTGTGGCACAACTTCGTAGCTGGTTGCCTGATGCGATTGGTGCTATAAACTGGTTCTCTGTTGATGCCGCTTCAACTTCAGTTTACGTTCCCATGTATGCATCAATTGATGTTATTCCAAAACCTTTCCGTGTTGGGAATGGCGATTTAATGGAATTTACAACAGAATCGGCTTTCTGGATTTTTAATCTTGTATCAAACTTTGCTTACACAAGATTTAATTTAATGTTCCCAGAAATTGAAAAAGTACAATCTGAATTACATAAAAGTTTTGTTCAAGGGATAGCAAAAAATGATGAGAAACTTGCACAATTAAGCAAAACAGATCCGCTAAAAGTAAAAAATGAGCTGAACAAGTTTTCAGATGATGCCTCAATTACAACTCATAAAAGATGGACTGAATTATTTGCTTACTTGTTTACAAAATATATGGATGGGAATGTGAAAACTCCAACGAAAGTTCCTGAAGGGTATCTCTATTATGCTCCTGCAGTCGAACAGCCTGGTTATGGCGAGGATTGGTATCGTAAAATTGTTGAGGAAACAGGCGACCAATTTAAAGTTGTTGAATAGTAAATATTAGATTATTATAAAATATAAAAGTCGTCAGCTAGCTAGTGGACGATTTTTTTTATTTTATATCAATTATTTTTTAAATTTGGACTGTTAATTATAAAAACAAATGAAACTAAAAATTAACCGAACAGGCTTATTGCTATCAGGTTTTGTGATTATAATAGTGTTTTTTTTTCTTAATCGAATAAACGATATTAATAAATCTGAGTTTAGTTCTGGTATCGTAATAGGAGTTAAAGAGTGGAGTAATAAAATGTTTCCAGAAGATTTCGAAGAAGCACCAATTGTTCAATTTTTTTATAATAATCAAGAAATAATATTTGTAGCACAAAGAAATGTAAAATATGAAAACGGAGAGAAAGTAAAAGTTATTTTTAAACAATCATCACCCGATACTGCTAAAATATATTCTTTTGTTGGATATTGGCTTGTACCAATTATCTTATGTTTGGTTCCTCTAATATTGTTTTCTGCTTTAGTACTAACGTTTATAGGTAAGTTGGATTTTATGGTTTTTAGCTTTAAAGGGTTTAAACTTTATAAAAATCCTGATAAAAAAAACGCGCTTAGCAAGAGAAGTAAGTAATGTTTTTTAATAATTTTTGCCAATTAGAGTTGAGTTAAATTAAAATTTATTATTTTTATAAATTAATTGGTAAAAAATTAATTAACGAGAAAATATTGAACAAAATTAATTATGAATATAAATTATGATTATCTTGTCAACTTACTTAAAAGCATTTTAATATAATTCAAAAATAATTTTTATGAAAAGACTTAAACTAATACTGCTATTGAGCCTATTCGGACTAATAACCCACGCTCAGGTACTTCATTATTGTGATAGCGTGCAAGCAGATTTTACTTCGTCTGCTCCTGAATGTACTGGGAATACTGTTAGTTTTGTAAATAGTGGCTATAGTCATTTAGATTGTACTTACGAATGGGATTTTGGAACAGGAGCAAGTCCAGCTACAGCTACTGGAGAATTTCCGCCTACTGTTACATACGACCTTGCAGGGGTGAAAGGAGCCTCGTTAACGATAACTGATGTCGTAACTGGATGCGTTTCTTACAAAAATAATGGTGTGATGATTTATGAGAACCCTAGCGTATCATTTAATGTCAGTACTGCAAATGTTTGTAAAAACGAACCAGTAGATTTCACAAACACCGGAAGTTCTGGAATAGGATGGACATATAATTGGGATTTTGGAGCTGGAGCAATACCTGCCGTATCAACTGCCGAAAACCCTTCGGGTGTTTATTGGGTTAATTCAGGTTCAAAAACTGTAACACTCAATATTAGTAACGGAAATTGCACGCAATCAACAAGTGTAAATATTGTAGTTAATGAAACGCCAAATGTGAATTTTGCTAGTTCTGCACCTGTTTGTGTGGGTGCAAATGTTGATTTTACCAATTTGGGAACATCGACAGATTGTAGCTTTATATGGAGTTTTGGAGCTGATGCTAGTCCTGCTACTAGTTTAGATGAAAATCCAGTTGGGATATTATATTCTTCGCATGGTGTTAAACAAGTATCTTTAACAATTACTAATACAATTACAGGATGTAGTAAAACTTTCCAAAATAGCGTTATTGTTAGAGAAACACCAACTGCCTCTTTTACTGATTCTGGTAATGGTTGTATGAGTGGTGATTTTGATTTTTTAAATTCTGGAACTAGCGGTTCGGCTTTGAATTACGCTTGGGATTTTGGAACGGGAGCGAGTCCACAGATATCTACAGCCGAAAATCCTGTTGGAATCTCTTATGATTCACCAGGAGTTAAAACCGTAAGCTTTACGATAAATAACTCACACTGTTCAAATAATGTAACTCAAACCATAACGGTGTTTCAAACACCTGCAGCTAATTTTAGTAGTAATTCTCCGATATGTTCAGGTTCTGATGTTGACTTTTTAAATACAGGTTCAACAGTCGGATGCTCTTTTATCTGGAATTTTGGAATCGATGCAACTCCTGATACTAGTTTTGACGAAAATCCGTCTGGAATATCGTATTCTTCTCAAGGAAACAAAACTGTTACATTATTGGTAACTGATGATATAACAACTTGTACGAATCAAATAAGTAAAACTATTACTATTAATGATACACCAGATGTCAGTTTTGATTATTCAGGAGGAAATTGTGTAAATTCAGAATATAATTTTACTAATACTGGAAGTACTGGAGTAGGGTTAACTTTTAACTGGGATTTTGGTATTGGTGCTTCACCAGCTTCTTCAACAGCCGAAAATCCAATAGGTGTTGTTTATGCTAATAGTGGAATAAAAAATGTCAGATTAACTATTAGTAAAGGGAATTGTTATAATTCGATAATTCAAACTATAACAGTTGAGCAAACACCGATTGCAGATTTTGTAAATACAAGTCCGCAATGTGTTGGATTAGGTGTCGATTTTACAAATACAGGAACAAATGCAGATGTTACTTATTTATGGGATTTTGGCACAGGAGCAATTCCTGCAACAAGTACAGATGAAAATCCTAATGGTGTTATTTACACGAACGCAGGAACAAAGCAGGTAAAATTAACAACTACTAATTCTATAACTAATTGTTTTGATGTTATCACCCAGACTATCAATATTTTAGAAACTCCAGTAGCAAATTTCTCACATTCCGACTCATTGTGTATAGGCGATGTATATACCTTTAATAATATAGGTAGTACTGGCAATAATCATAGTTTTACTTGGGATTTTGGTAGTGGAGCTACTCCAGCCTCAGCTAATACTGGAAATTCTGTTGGAGTTACATATTCAACAGATGGTTGGAAATATGTGAGTTTTACTATAAGCAATGTGAGTTGCTCAAATACAATTATAGATTCTGTTTTTGTTCTTGGAACACCAAATGCTGATTTTTCAAGTACCGCACCGCAATGTGCAGGCTTGCCTGTTGGCTTTACAAGCACAGGAGATAATGATGGAGTAGAATTCTTATGGAATTTTGGCGATAATGCAAGTCCTTTAGTTTCAACAAATCAAAATCCACAAAATATTATTTATTCTCAACATGGAATTAAAGAAGTTATGCTTACTGTTACTAATGTAGGAACATCGTGTTCAGCAACAATTCAAAAGACAATTTCTATACACGAAACCCCAATAGCAAGTTTTACTAGCAATGCACCAGTATGTGCTGATGAAGGTGTTAATTTTCAAAATACAGGAAGTACTGGAAATAACTTGGCATTTAATTGGGATCTTGGTGCAAATTCACATCCTTCAACTACAAGTTCGGAAAACCCAAGCTCTGTAATATACACGCAGGGAGGTTTAACTGGGGTAACATTGTATGTGTCGAATGGAGTTTGTTCTAGTTCTGTTACAAATGATATTGAAATATTTGAATATCCGATTGTAAACGCTGGGAATGATACAGTTATATGTGCAAACTCTAGTTTATTGTTAGGTTCTCCTGATGAAATGGGGTATCTTTACAAGTGGTTTCCATCTTCAACGCTCAATTTTGATACAGTGCCACAACCAATAGCAAGCCCCACCTCTCAATTTAGTAATTATACCGTAATAGTTACAGATTCGATAACAGGTTGTCGTTCAAAAGATACTATTATAGTAACTATGCTTCCATCTGCTATTGCAAATGCAGGTCCTGATTATGAGATGTGTCAGGGGGATAGTGTACAAATAGGAACTGGATTAATTGAAGGGCAAAATTATTTTTGGTCTCATGATACTATTGTTGAGTTTGTTGGAGTTCCAAACCCTTTAGTGTCTCCTGAAACTTCGCAAGTTTATACTATCAATACTTTTTATTTGGGTTGCGATACAATCACCGATAATGTAAATGTAACAATTCACCCGCTTGCAAATGTTCAGGCAACAGGTTTGCAAAATCAAGATTCAGTAGAAATTGCTCAGGGGGAATATGTTAAATTACTCGCACGTGGAGGAATCCAATTTGAATGGACTCCCGAAGCGAGTTTAGATAACTCATGGGTGTATAGTCCAATGGCAAATCCAGATACTACAACGGTTTATACTGTAATTGCAACAGATATTTATGGTTGCTCTAATACAGATCAAGTTACTGTTATCGTAAATACCCCAGGTGTTTATATTCCTAATACATTTACACCTAATGATGATGGCAATAATGATGTCTTTTACATTAGAGGTAAAGGAACAATTAGTTTTGAGTTAAATATATTTAATAGAAACGGAGATTTAATCTATCATTCGACTAATCCGTACGATGGTTGGAACGGAACGATACAAGGTACTGGTAAAAAAGTTCCAAATGGGGCTTATGTTTATCAAACTAAGGGGGAGTATAGCGATGGCGGAGTATTTAGTATGTCAGGAATGGTAAATTTAATAAGATAAGCATTTATAAATTTTAAAATACGAATTATGAAAAAAATAATATTAATATCACTCGGGTTACTAATAAGTTGGTCTATCCTTGCTCAAGACGTTCGTTTTTCTCAGCCTTATTCAGCTCCGTTAAAAGTAAACCCAGCTATTATGGGAACAGATAACGCTATTAACGCTAAACTTAATTATCGCTCACAATGGGCAGGAATTGCGAATGGGTATCAAACAGCATCTTTAACTTTTTTTATGCCTGTTTATGAACAAAGTAACGATAATAGTCTTACGGCTGGATTTCATTCCTTTTTTTAATGATAAAGTTTGCCGAATTAAGAGAACTGATAATTCTCTTTTCGCTAAGCCTATTGGCTTTAAAAATCGTTCAGCTGTTCAAAATTTTATGAATTCTGGTATTAATTCCAA
>JAQVPT010000243.1 GCA_028701945.1 Bacteroidales bacterium | reverse complement strand
ATTATACGGTTATCCAGAAAACTATGTTGATTTTGATGTTCCATGGAACTTAAGTTTTAGTTATAACTTTAATTACAACAAACCTTATGATGAAGCGACCATAACACAAAATGTCAGAATGACAGGCGACTTTAACCTTACAAATAAATGGAAAATAAGCTTTGGAAGTGGTTATGATTTTATTTTAAATAAGGCAACTTATACAACTATCGACATTTATCGAGACCTCCATTGCTGGGAAGCTAGCTTACATTTAGTCCCTTTTGGAGCACACAAGGCATATATGTTTCAAATTAATGTCAAAGCATCAATGCTAAAAGACCTTAAACTCGCAAAAAGACGTAGTTGGTACGATAATTTCTAAATTAGATAAAAATAATATCATTAAAGTAAACCAATTTGATAATTATTCGTCAAATTACTATTTTGGCAAAGAATTTGACTAAATAAAAAGTATTAATAATTTTATTAAATTTGCACTATATTATAATTTAAAACAAAGAATTTATGAAACGTTTTCTTTTTACTCTTCTGATTGCAATATTTACAATCGGAGTATTTGCACAGAATTATGAAATAAAAGTTAAAATAAATGGTATTAGTGATACGGTCATATATCTCGGACACCATTTTGGAGAAAAAAAATATGTTGTTGATACCACGGTAATAGACAGCAAAGGGAATGCAATATTTAGAGGAGAAAAAAAACTAAATAAAGGTATCTATCTCATAGTAATGCCGTCAAAAAACATGAATTACTTCGAATTCCTCATAGCAGATAAAACCAGTTTTTCTATTGAAACTGATACTGCTGGATTTGTAGAACACATGAAAATAAAAGGGAGCAAAGAAAATTTGGTCTTTAATGAATATCAGAATAAGATGTCAGATATTCAAGAAAAACGCATGAAACTCAATAAAGAATATGAAAAAGCAAAAGGTAACGAAGTTGAAGCGAAAATAGTTGCTGACAAAATTCAAGCTCTAAATGAGGAAAGAATCGCGTACATGGATAAAATTGCAAATACAAATCCTAATGCTTTCTTTTCAAAAATACTTTTGGCAATGAAAGATATCGAAATCCCAGAACCGCCAAGAAACGAAGCTGGCGTTATAACAGATTCATCATTTCAATATAAATATTTTAAATCTCACTATTTTGACTATGTTGACTTTGCCGAAAGTGGATTATTAAGAACTCCTATTTTTGAAGGAAAATTGAATTATTATTTTGACAAAATGGTTGTTCCACTAGTTGACTCCTTGCTTCCCGAAGCAAATAATATTATTACAAAGGCCTATGAGGGAGGCGACAGTTTAATGTTTCAATTCACTGTTTCTCACCTTTTACATTATTTTGAATCATCAAAAATAATGGGATATGATGCCGTTTTTGTGGACATTGCTGAAAAATGGTATTTAAGCGGTCTTGCAACTTGGGCAGATAGCACTTTCTTAACAAAATTAGCTGAAAGGGTTGAAAAAGTTACTCCAACAAAACTTGGAGCAATTGCTTACAACCTAGAGCGTATGCAAGGGACAGATGATAAATATTATAATTTGCACGATATAAAAGGTGATTATATTGCACTTGTATTTTATGAGCCACACTGCGGACACTGCAAAACTGAAGTCCCAAAACTAATGAAATACTATAGAGACAGCTTAAAAGAATTAAATGTTAAAATTTTTGCGGTATATACTCAGTACGACAAAGATGAATGGGAAGAATTTATTGACGCAAAAAACCTGACAGAAGACGGCTGGTATAATGTTTGGGACGGCCCATATCCTCACTCAAAATTCAGAGATTTTTATGATATATACAGCACCCCAGTAATTTATGTGCTGGATAAAGACAAGAAAATTATTGGAAAACGAATCGGAGTTGAAAACATTAAAAGCCTGATAGAGTTTACAAAGGAAAAAGAAAGACGTGAACAGAAAAAATAGAGTGAACATCATTTCAAATAAGCCATATTTAAAATTTATTAAATATGGCTTATTTGCTTTGTTCTTAACAATAAATGTCAATCTGTCAGCCTATAATATTAAACTCGAAATAAATAATTGTCCAGAAAGTTTTATTTATTTAGGCAAACACAAAGGACCTGATTTTGAAGTAATTGATTCTATTGTTGCCACAAAAGGAGTTGTAATTTTTTCTGCCGATAAAACCTTAGAAACAGGCGTTTACTTTATCATTATTCCTCCGCAAACAAGATTTGATTTTATTATCGCAAAAACTCAAGACATCACCATAAAAACTGATGCAAGAGATGTTTTGAACAAATTAGAAATTAATGGAGAAAAACAATATCAGACTTTTATTGAACTACAAAAACAAATTGCAGAAATAAATAAACAAAGGGTACAATTGGAAATGGAGCTAAATTTCTTTAAAATGTACCAAAAAGACACAGTAAATCATGTCCAAAAAAAAATTGATAATCTAAATACTGCTCAAATTAAATTATACTCAATATACAAAGCAGGACTAAGTTCTGATGAGTTTCTTTTTAAGACATTAACTATTCTTGAACCATTCACGCCTCCCGATAGCATTAATCAACTAAAATATTCTAATCCAGAGGCTCACTACAAATATTATATTCAACATTATCTCGACAGAGTAGATTTTTCTGAATCATCATTATTAAATACTCCTGAATTTATTTTTCACAAACTGTTAGAAGATTATTGCTACTATTTTTTTGATGTAAGAGCAAATAAACTCAACGAAGTCTATTCAGACATCGATAGTTTAATAGCAAAAACAAACAATAATATAAAGTTTCAACAGTATATTTTGAGTTACCTAATTTCAAGATATGAGAAACCGACCGATTTACGCCTCGAAGGAATTTTAGTTTATGTTTACAGAAATTATTTTATAGTAAACAAACCCGAGTGGGTAACACAACAAGCTTATGAAATAATGAAGTTGAGAATCGAACGCATACAATACAATCTTATCGGCTCAGTTGCAAAAGATATTATTTTCACCGACTTTAAGGGAGATAAGACTTCGATGTATGGTATAGACTCAAATTATAAAATCTTATTTTTCTGGGAAACCGACTGCGATATTTGCACTGATGCCATATTAGAATTAAAAACCGCTTATGAACAATTTAAGTCTGCAAACATAGAAGTAATGGCAATTAACACCAATAGCAAAACCCATAAAGAATGGCTTGATTTTATAAACACTAACGAGCTTACATGGATAAATGCATTCGACAAAGAAGACACAACAAATTATGAAATTTATTACGGTACATACAAAACCCCGCGTCTATTTGTGCTTGATAAGCACAATAAAATTATAACAAAAGATATAAAGCCTGATTATATTTATAAATACATCGAGTCTTACGAAAAGCATTTAGAAAAAGAAAGAGGAAGATTTGACTTTATGTTTGGGGAATAAAATGATTAAAAGATTTTAAAGGTTTTGGCGTGTAAATTTGTTCGTTTTTACGAAAACAAATTTCATGACAAAACCGACACACAATTTTATTAAGGATAGTAATTCAAAAAGCAGAGTATTTGATTATAATTGAAATATATTAGAACATAAAGTCTAATTTATTATCCATTCAAAAAAAGAACTAATTCCTATCTAAATGTTAGATAAAAAAAATGGGCAACAATTTGTTGCCCAATATAATATCTAAATTAATTGTTTACGCATCAATTTTAGCATAAGTAGCATTAGCTTCGATAAATTCTCTACGTGGAGCAACTTCGTCTCCCATAAGCATTGAGAAAATCCTATCTGCCTCTGCTGCGTTATCGATATCAACCTGACGAAGTGTACGAGTTTCAGGATTCATTGTAGTATCCCATAATTGCACTGCGTTCATTTCTCCAAGACCCTTATACCTTTGGATATGTAATCCTGACTCTTTACCTTGTCCAAGTTCAAATACAACTTCTTCTCTTTGTTGTTCTGACCAAATATATCGTTCAGTTTTTCCTTTACGAATAAGATAAAGTGGAGGAGTTGCAACATAAATATAACCACCTTCGATAAGTGGTTTCATATATCTAAAAAAGAAAGTCATAAGCAAAGTCATAATATGGCTACCGTCAACGTCAGCATCCGTCATAATAATAATTTTATGATATCTTAATTTTGCAATATTTAATTGTTTTGTATCGTCTTCTGTACCAATTGTAACTCCGAGAGCGGTATAAATGTTTTTTATTTCTTCATTATCAAGGACTCTGTGTTGCATAGCTTTTTCAACATTCAGAATTTTACCTCTCAAAGGCAAAATTGCTTGAAAAAACCTGTCTCTTCCTTGTTTTGCAGTACCACCAGCCGAATCGCCCTCGACTATGTACAATTCGCAATTTGCAGGGTCTTTATCGGAACAGTCGGCCAATTTGCCAGGCAAACCGGCACCACCAAGAACATTTTTACGTTGTACTAATTCCCGTGCTTTACGTGCAGCATGACGAGCTGTTGCAGCAAGAATTACTTTTTCAACAATTACTTTTGCATCTTTTGGATTTTCTTCCAGATAATTTTTTAATAGCCCGCTTACCGCCTGATCTACAAAAATACTAACTTCAGAGTTACCAAGTTTTGTTTTAGTTTGTCCTTCGAATTGAGGTTCTTGAACTTTAACTGATATAACCGCTGTGAGGCCTTCACGAAAGTCGTCACCGTTAATATCAAATTTTAGTTTAGAAAGCATACCAGACTCTTCGGCGTAAGCTTTAAGAGTACGAGTTAAGCCTCTCCTAAACCCAGTAAGATGAGTTCCTCCCTCAATTGTATTGATATTATTTACATACGCATGAATATTCTCAGAAAAAGATGTATTATATTGAAGAGCTATTTCAACAGGAACGTCATTATTATCATTTGATACATTAATAATATTTTCGATAAGACTTTCGCGACCTGCATCAAGATATTCAACAAACTCTTTAAGACCTTCAGTTGAATAAAACTCTTTTATTCTAGCATTGCCTTCTTCATCTTTTTGTCTTTCATCAACTAAGATAAGACTAATTTGTTTGTTAAGATACGCCAACTCACGCAATCTGTTAGATAGGATATCAAATTGATATTCAGAAACAATAAAGATTGAACTATCTGGAAAGAACTCTACAGCAGTTCCAGTTTCAACAGTGTCTCCAATTATTTCTACACCCCCAACAGGCTTACCAATAGCATATTCTTGACGATAAATTTTACCATCACGTTTTATCGTAGCCACCAATTTTTCTGAAAGGGCATTGACACACGAAACACCTACACCGTGCAAACCACCAGAGACTTTATAAGAATCTTTATCAAATTTACCACCCGCATGAAGAACCGTCATAACAACTTCCAGAGCAGATTTATTCTCTTTTTCGTGCAAATCAACAGGTATTCCACGACCATTATCTTCTACTAAAATTGAATTATTTTCTCGTATTGTAACTTTTATTTTATCACAATAACCTGCTAAAGCTTCGTCAATCGAGTTATCTACCACTTCATATACAAGATGGTGCAATCCTTTTACACTAATGTCACCTATATACATAGCTGGACGTTTTCGCACTGCATC
>JAQVPT010000019.1 GCA_028701945.1 Bacteroidales bacterium | reverse complement strand
TCTTTTAACGGAATGGAATCTAATTCACCACCAGCAGAATATGCGACCGAATCGTATTCTACAAGCGGACCAACAACACCAAACGTCGAAGATATAAATAAAGATAATACGCTCAGCGAAAGCGAAAATTATTTTCAATATCGAGTTTCAATTCGTAAAGAGGATCTTGTTATAGGACAAAACTACATCACCGATAAAGTTGAAACACCAACAAAATTTGAAAACGACGAAACTTCAAAAGTAACTTGGTATCAATTTAAAATTCCAGTTTATGACTACGATAAACGCATAGGTAGCATCACAGATTTTAAGTCTATAAGATTTATGCGTATGTTTATGCATAGTTTTTCGGAACAAACAATCCTACGATTTGCAACCTTAAGTCTTGTAAGGGGAGAATGGCGTAAATATAATGGTTCATTTATGCAACCTGGCGAATATATTGTTGACGAGCTTTCAGAAACACCATTCGACGTAAGTGCAGTTAATATTGAAGAAAACTCATCGAAAACTCCTGTAAACTATATTTTACCTCCAGATATTAATCGTCAGATAGACCCTATGAACCCACAAATGAGACAACTCAATGAGCAATCGTTATCTTTAAAAATTTGTGGATTACAAGATGGTGATGCAAGAGCAGTTTATAAAAATGTAAATCTAGATGTTAGAAAATATCTGCGATTAAAAATGTTTATTCATGCCGAAGAGGTGCCTGGCGAAGCAGCTCTGCGTGACGGAGACATAAGCGTATTTGTGCGGCTTGGGACAGATTATAAGAACAATTATTATGAATATGAGATACCACTAAAAGTAACACCAGCTGGATATTATGACGGAACACTTGATGAAAGATCTCCTGACCGATATCTAGTATGGCCAGAAGAAAACGATTTAAATTTAGAGTTCGAGTTATTACAACTTGTAAAACAAAATCGAAACGACTTAATGCGAACAGGAGATCCAAATGTTAGCCTAACTAGACTCTACTCTATGGTGGATGGTGAAAGAAAAGTTAGTGTGATGGGTAATCCCAACTTGTCGAATGTACAAACAATAATGATAGGTGTTCGTAATCCCAAAAAGATAACGCCAACAGATGACGATGACGGATTATCAAAATGTGCAGAAGTTTGGGTAAATGAACTAAGACTTACTAATTTTGATGAAAAAGGCGGATGGGCAGCAAATGCACGTATTACAGCAAAACTTGCTGATTTTGGATCGGTTACAGTTGCTGGTGCAACAAGCAAACCTGGTTTTGGTGCAATTAATTCAACAATTAGCGAGCGTCAAAAGGAAGAAATCAACCGTGTGGACATATCATCTAGTTTAGAACTTGGTAAATTCTTCCCAGAAAGATTAAATGTTAGAATACCTATGTATGTAGGATATTCCCAAAATGTCGCAAATCCTGAGTATAACCCTCTAGATCCCGATATCCCATTTAAAGTAGCCCTAAGCGACCCTACACTTTCACAAGAATACAAAGACAGTTTACGACATATTGCACAAAATTACAATCAACGCAAAAGCCTTAACTTCACTAATGTTAAAGTAAATAAAACTGACGGCAAACCACAAGTATATGACCTTGCAAACTGGTCCTTAAGTTATGGTTATAACGAAGTATATGAACGCAATGTGAATACAGTTTTCAAAACATATAAAGCCTACACAGGAGCTTTATTTTATAATTATAATGCAACTCCAAAAATAGTCGAACCATTTAAAAACGTTAAGCTGTTTAATAAAAAAGCTTATAGAATTATTAAAGATTTTAATTTCTACTACCTTCCTTCGCAATTATCCTTTAGAACAAACATAAACAGAAATTACGGAGAAACACAGTTACGAAATATATACAACTCTTCATTACCACTTCCAATTAGTGTTAATAAAGATTTTACATGGATAAGACAATACGATCTCAAATATAATCTCTCAAAAAATCTAAAATTTAATTTCTCGGCAACCAACAACGCACGAATTGACGAACCACAAGGCAGAATTTCTAAAGAAGACCCTTTGTATGAAATAAAAAGAGATACTATTTTTGACAATCTGCGTAAGTTTGGACGTAATACACAATATCATCATCAGTGGGATGTAACCTACAACATACCAATTAATAAAATACCTATTTTAAACTGGGTTACTGCTAATGCAAGATACTCTGGAACTTATGATTGGACTGCAGCACCGCAACTTGCAGACACCAGTATCAAAATTGGTAACACTCTGCAAAACGGCAATTCAATGTCACTCAATACACAATTTAACTTATTAAGTCTTTATAACAAAGTTAAATACCTTGATGATATCAATAAAAAATATAGAGGAAGGCGAGCAAGACGAGCACCTAAAAAAGAAATTGAAACGGTTACCTATGAACAAATTGTGGGTAAACTAAAAAAGGAAAAAGAGAAGAAAATTTCGCATAAATTAAAAACCGAAGACGTAATAATAACTGCCAAAACTGCCGATGGTAAAGAAATAAAAGGAGAAACAAAGATTATTGATAATAACAGAGCCTCTTTTATTCCAGAAGAAGATGCCGAAGATGTAAGTTTTTTAGTAACCGGAAAACGCGAAAAGAGCGAATCTATCGCAAAAATAATATTCGACAACACATTGGTTGTACTTATGAGTGTTAAAAATGTCTCTATTGGACTAACCGAAACCAACGGAACAATGCTACCTGGTTATATGCCTTCAACTTATATTTTAGGTATGTCAAATTATAGTCCAGATGCTAGTATGTTTGGATCACAACCCACAATAAGAACACCAACGCTACCATTTGTAATGGGTTGGCAGGAAGATGATTTTGGCTCATGGGCAACCAACAATAACGTTATTACACGTGATACAACTAACATCCAACAATTTATGCAAACCCATAATCGCAGTTGGAATGTTAGAGCTTCGCTTGAACCAATTAGAGACTTACGTATTGATCTTAATCTCACACATACTTTTAGCGAAAATCAAAATTTATATTACCGTTACGGGTATGATTCTACTTATCGAGATGACAGGTTTATGCGAATGAACCCTACAACAAACGGTAGTTTCTCAATGTCCATAATATCGTGGGGAACAGCTTTTGAATCGATGAAAGGTGATGGCGATTATGCATCTGCAACTTTTCAGGCATTTGACGACAACCGACTGATAGTCGCATCTCGTCTTGCCTCGCAGCGTGATAATTACAACCCTAATGATGTTGACACTTACGGATTTCCTTTAGGCTTCGGCAAAACAGCTCAAGACGTACTGATACCAGCATTCTTAGCTGCCTACACCAACAAATCAGCTGATAAAGTGAGCCTAGAAACTTTCCCATCCATTCTAAGCGCATTGCCAAATTGGCGAATAACTTATGATGGACTTGCGAAAATCCCAGCACTGGCAAAAATATTCCGGTCAGTAAATCTTAACCACGTGTACAGATCTACTTTTAATATTGGATCATATAATACACGACTTTCAAATGAGTATCGAGACGTTGACGGTTTTAACATAATACGAGATGAGCTTGACAACTACTACTCTAAATATCAGATAAACGGCATAAGTATTACTGAACAATTTTCGCCACTAATTTCGATAGACGTAACAATGATAAACAGTTTTATCGTAAAACTCGAAGTTAAAAAGAACCGAAACCTAAATATGAGTTTTAATAACAACCAGCTCACAGAGTTCAAAAATGATGAATTTATAGTTGGTACAGGATATCGTTTTAAAGATGTTGAGATACAATTAAAACAAAAGGACGCCAACGAAACTTCAAAAGTGACCTTAATATTCGACTTGACTTCTCTGTCAGAAACAGTCTTACTGTAATTAGAAAACTTGAAGAAGGATTTAACCAACCTACTACAGGACAAATAATATACACAATTAAAACATCTGCCGACTATGTACTTAGCAACAGATTTAACCTAAGACTTTTCTACGACCAAGTTATAAATACACCAACTCTCGGAGTTACTTATCCTACTTCAAATACAAATTTTGGACTTAGTTTGAGATTTACTCTTGCAACTTAGAAAAATTATTATTTACTTTGAGTGATTTAATTAATCTAATAAAATTTAAAACAATAAAACAATGAATTTTCCAAAAAATTTAAAGTACACCCAATCACACGAGTGGGTACGCGTTGAAGGTGATGAAGCTTACGTAGGAATTACAGAATTTGCTACAACTAGTCTTGGAGATATCGTTTTTATCGAAATCGAAACCGAAGGTGAAAATCTTGACAAAGGCGAATCTTATGGAACCATTGAGGCGGTTAAAACTGTTTCTGACTCCTATATGCCTATTACAGGAGAAGTGATAGAAGTTAATCAAGCAGTAATTGATGACCCTGCATTAGTAAACAAAGATTGCTACGGTGAGGGTTGGCTAATCAAGATAAAACTAGACAATGTTGCTGATGCTAATGATCTAATGGATAACAATGCTTACGCAGAAATAGCAAAAGACTAATACTTTACTAAAACATACCTGAAAGCTCTTTAATCGGAGCTTTCTTTTTCTTAACTCATACTTTTATGAAAGAAAGCATAATTTATGCACTTATATTATCTGGCGGATCAGGTAATCGATTTGGTGATAACATGCCAAAACAGTTTGCTGATGTTTACGGAAAAACCATTCTTGATTATTGCATATCGAACTTCAACAACCATCCAGCTATCGACAAAATTATTGTAGTAAGCAATCCTGAACACATTCAAAGAACAATGCAAATCGGACACAACACAAAGTTTAATAAAATAACTGCAATTATTGAAGGTGGAGCAACGAGAGGCGAGTCATCGTTTATTGGACTTAAAGAAATTTTTCAAAACGAGGGTAATGAGAAAGACATAAAAGTCCTTATTCAAGATGCCGTGCGACCAAACACAAAAGCAATTATTATTGACAAAGTTATCGAAGCCCTTAAAGTAAATAATGCAGTTTCTGTTGCAATACCAACAACTGACACAATTTACATTACCAACGAAAATAATTATTTATCTTCCATCCCCGACCGAACTAAACTTTTAAAAGCTCAAACACCTCAAGGATTCGATTTTAATATAATCTATAATGCTTATCAACAATTAGAAAAAGTAAACAGGTTTAAACTAACCGACGATTGCAGCATAGTTCATAAAGTTTACCCCGATGAAAAAATAGAAATAATAGAAGGAAATATCGGGAATATTAAAATTACTTTCTTAGAAGATCTTGAACAATTCAGACAAATTTTAAAATCAAAATAAACCACCAACCGCCAACTAAAACGGGATTCCCTTTGGAACAAGACGTAATCACTAACCTCTAAGCCTTTGCTATCAATTGTTATAGATATTTATATGCGATTTTCTTCTTAACTACATTTTTAGTCATACCTAATGCTTGTAATATTTTTTGCGTATGTATGGGTATGTTTGTTGGTATCAATTATTTCATCTTCGAATAAGAAGAATTGCAATACTCTTTTATTAATTAAAGGGTCAATAAACCAAGCATCGATAAACTCCAATAATTGTGTTCCGAAACCGCAGTGCAAATAATTTAAACCAACATTTTCAATCAATAAAAATTATATCACAAATTATTATAAATTTGCAATCATTATGAATAAAAAAACTATCATATTCTTGATTCTGTTTTTACAGACATTCTTGATTTATTCTCAAAACAAATTGTCTGGGCGTATTACTGATGCAAAAGGTGGAGAAGCTCTCGCATTTGTTAATATTATATATAACTCGTCAAATCAAGGAACAACAACTGATCTTGACGGTTATTTTCATATTAATTCGAAAGAAAAAATCGAGTTTCTTAAAATCAGTTATCTCGGCTATCAACAAAAAAACATTCCTCAAAACGAGATTATCAGAAAAACATATGTCGAAATATCTTTAGACCAAGATGCTTATCAACTTGGCGAAGTTACAATATTACCAGGTATAAATCCTGCTCATAGGATAATTAATGCTGTTATTGACAATTCAGACAAAAACAATCCAGAAAAAATGCGTTCGTTTTCCTATGTGTCATATAATAAAATGTATTTTACTATTGATACTAAAAACTTCGACCGTGTTGTAAAAGATACCGTTCCAGGCGATAGTGTTTTAAATGACACAATAAAGCCTGAAAAAACCATGATGGAATTTTTTGATGAACAACATTTATTTATAACCGAGTCCGTTGCTGAAAGAAAATTCAAATATCCAGACAATAACCAAGAACAGGTACTTGCACATAAAATGTCGGGCTTAAAAACGCCGGCTTTTACACTTCTTACAAGTCAGTTTCAATCATTTTCTTTCTATAAGGATTTTATAAGTTTGTTGGATAAAAAATATCTTAGTCCAGTTAGCAAGGGTAGTACAAATAAATACTTTTTCATTATTGAAGATACAATGTACAATGAGGCGACTGACACAATTTTTATAATTTCATATCGACCACTAAAAGGAAAGAATTTTGACGGATTACAAGGAATATTACACATTAATTCGCACGGTTACGCAATACAAAACGTTAATGCTAAACCTTATGAGCCGACAGGTGCTTTTAATATAAATATTCAACAGAAATACGAATTGATTGACTCTGTTCAATGGTTTCCGGTACAATTAAATACCGATATTGTAATGAACATAATGCAATTTGGCGACAACTCAGCATCAATTACAACTGGAGGTGCCAGCGAAAACGATATGCCTCTAGTTGGGATTGGGAAAAGCTATCTTAGCGACATTAGTTTAAATCCAGATTACAAACGGCGTGAGTTTAACCAAATAAATGTTACTGTAAATGATAATGCTGCGAAAAGAGACAGCGTTTTTTGGAGTGTTTATAGAAAAGATCCCCTAACAGCAAAAGACAGAAGAACATATAAAGTTATTGACAGTATCGGGGAAGAAGCAAATCTTGACAAATTTATGGATGTAATTGATGTTATTGCTGCCGGATATATACCTATAAAATTTGTAAATATTGATCCTACTTCTATATTATGGTATAATCAATATGAAGGATATCGAATAGGTTTGGGTCTAGCAACAAATCACAAAATGCTAAAATGGATGTCGGTTGGTGGATTTATCGGCTACGGATTTAAAGATAAAGCTTTAAAATATGGCGGGTTTCTGGAATTTAACATCAATAAGGCAGCAACAACTAGATTAAAATTTGGATATAAACAAGATTTAGAGTTTAGCGATGAACACCATTTTTACAACGATATTTCAAAAATCAGTTTGCAATCGACAAGAGACTTTTTCCTTAGCGAAATGGATTCTATTCAATCGTTTTATGGATCATTAAAGTTTTCGGCTTTACGTTATTTACAAGCCGATTTAAGGTTTGATTATCAAAATAAAAACATAACTAATCCTAACAGATATAGCTATTCCGAAGCATTCCCATTGCAATATTTTACCTCCGAAGTTGGGATATATGCCCGATATGCTTATAAAGAAAAATCCCTCCAAACGCCAAAAGGAAATCTTCTGAGTATGGGGACAAAATATCCGATTTTTTATGCAAATATTATAAAAGGTATCGAATATCTTGATGGTGATTATGACTATCTTAAACTTGAAGCTAAAATATCAAAGAAATTTGCATTTAGGCATATTGGAGATTCTTATCTTACATTAAGTGGTGCATATCTTGATGGTCATATCCCTTATGGAGAAATGTATTATGGAACTGGTTCTTACTCATGGTTAAATATTGACAATAGTTTTAACACAATGAGAATTAACGAATTTATTTCAGATAGATTTGCATCTGTATTCTTTAGACATGACTTTGGAAGTTTGCTTTTTAAGACTCCAAAGTGGCAGCCTAAAATTGTTATTGTTTCTGCCGCAGGTTGGGGCGATAATACTAGAATAACTAGCTCCAATAATACAGATTTTGCAAAAACAATGACTAAAGGTTATTTTGAATCGGGCATACAAATAAATCAAATACTTAAAATGAGTTTTGAGGGATTTGGTTTAGGGGTTTACTACAGATATGGTCCATATTCAAGATCTAAAGAAATTGAGAACTGGGCATTTAAATTTAATCTTACCTTTGTATTATGACAAGTGGGGAAGATAAAAAACATATGAGCAGATGTATTGAATTTGGGAGAAAAGGGGATTAGAAATTTTGATTTAGACACTTTTTTAGCATCAAATTATTAACTTACAGAATATTAGAAATTTAAGTTTTTCGTTAAAAAACATTGACGTATGGATTGCTATGTCATGTTTTCTTGCCTTAATTTCCTTTGTTGCTATTTATGTTTCGTATAAGAGAATAAAAGTGTGAAACAATTGAAATTAACATGATTTATTATGTTAAAAAGGTGAATAAACCCGACCGAAGGTTGGTAAAAAATATATAAAAACATAAAATTCTCTTTAAAACGTGTTTTGTCAAAAAATGTTTTATATATTTGTCAAAAATTAAGTAAGAGCGTAAATCAGTCATTTAATCAATTTATGAGTTTATATGAACGGCTTAAATATATAGATAATTACGGCACCAACACGTAAAAAAACTAGTATAATAAACAATGACTTAAAAAGAAGAAAATATAGCATGTTTCAATGTGTAAGTTTAACTAAAAAGGGAGTTTTATAATATATGTAAGACTTCATAAAAATTTAAAAATTATGAAAAAAGTTACAATTATTTTTACCATTTTTTGCATGACTATTGCTTTTAGTTATGCACAAGGAGTTGTTCAATTTGAAAAAGCCACAAATGAAAGGGCTAGTTTTAAAACCCCATTTTTATTAGATGTAAATCAGGCTAAAGATGCTTTTGAGCCAGTTTGGCAGGTTACTTTTGATGAGGCTGTTCCAACTTGGACAATGTCTCATACGACAGGAACAACAAAAGATTGGGTTGTTGGTGACGATGCTTCAAGACCTTGTTACTGGGGGCCAGTAAATACTGACGGTACTGGTTGGTGGGTTTTTTCGATGGATTACATTTATGAGTCTGCTGGATTGACTGAAGGTCCAGGTACTTATGCATATATTGATATTGCTGGAGATAGAGCAACTCCACTATCACAATTACCTGCAGGCTGTACAATGCCTGGTACTGGACAAGCAGCTTTTGATGCTTGGATACAATTTGACAATCTTGACTTAAGTGCGGTTGGTATTCCATCTCTGAAATTTTATAACAGTTATCGTGCTTCGAATCCAACTTTTTTTGGATGCTATGTTGAATATTCATTAAATGGTGGAACGTCTTGGACAAGTGTTGCGGTAAACAAACCTTCTGAACTTGATGATATGGGATTTAATAATGGTGAATATGCATTAGGATTAGTAGCTTGTGCTAACCAAGCAGATGTTTCTCTACGTTTTAGACATTCTTCAGATGCTAGTTTTGATGATTGGTCTTATCCTTCATCTTGGGCATGGATGATTGATGATGTAAGATTATATGATTATGCTGATGCCCCTGCTTTTGATTTAGTAATTGATGATACAAGAGTAAATTTCTTCCAATATACTGACTATACGCTTCCTGAATATGCTGGATACCTTGTATATCATAGTTCTTCGCATTACTCACAAGTTCCTGCGGCGCAATTTGAAGCTGATAATGCTTATTTATGGTTTAATATTAGCCTTGAAAATAATGGCTCTGCAGCTGTTACTCCAAAAGTAAACGTAAAAGTTTATAATCCCCAAAATACTCTTATTTTTGATGAGGTGGTTGTTGGTAATGTAATTGGTTATACAGGAACAGACACTCTTGACATGATCGGAATTAATTGTGAAATTTTAGATCCTATTATTGGAAAATATTTAATTGTTTATAATGCTTTTTCGGAAGGGAATGTTGACAATACTCCTGAAAACAACGTAGATACTGCATACTTCTATGTTTCAGAAAACACTTTCTCTCGTGAAGCTGATGATATTACTGGTCGTATGACTGCTGCAAATTGGAGTAACGGTGGTTCAGATGGTGATGGTATCGGAACAAGGTTTCTTGTTATGTATGGTGATACTATTCAATCTGTGGATGTATTTATCGACTCGTTATCTACTTCTCATTCTTTTATTCAATGTGAGATATATGAATATACTGGTGATGGTAATCCTTGGATCTCGGTGTCTCAATCAGATGTAGTTGAAATTACAGAAGAAGATCGTGGAGCTTGGTTGAGTATTGTTCTTTTTGATGAGTATATTATTGATTTTGTAGAAGGTGAAACAGCTAGAGATATTCTTGTTGGTATAAACATGTATTACAACGCGAATGATATTTATATTGGAGAATCTAATGCGAATAACCATAGCCAATTTAGTACTTATTGGAAATTTACTACTGGAGGTAATGCTGGAGAATGGAATCCTATTTCTAACTATTCTGGTGGACCTGCAATTAGATTAAATTATGGTAGCGACAATAATGCTGTTAATCCAGTTTATAATTTTTCTGAAACACAATCTATATGTGATGGAGATGTATATTCATGGCATGGCACAAATTATAATAATTCAGGAGTTTATACAGCAAATTATACTACAATCCACGGATGCGATAGTATTTATGAACTTAATTTGATCGTTAATCCAGGTTATAATTTTTCTGAAACACAATCTATATGTGATGGAGAAGTATATTCATGGCGTGGTACAAATTACAGTAATGCTGGAGTTTATACAGCAAGTTATACTACAATCCACGGATGCGATAGTATTTACGAACTTAATTTGATAGTTAATCCAGGTTACGAATTTGTAACCACACAAAATATATGTGCCGGCGAGTCTTATGAGTGGAGAGGAAATGATTATATAGAGGAAAACACTTACACTGAGACATATCATACACAAGTAGGCGGATGCGATAGTATTTATAAACTTGAACTAATAGTAAATCCTTTGCCACAACAAGTTGTTATAATTAAGACCCCATCAAACGGATTGCTCGCACCAGACAATTACGGACAGATTAAGCTTTCAACTAGTATTACTGGTACGGTTTATTGGGTAACAATGGGAGCGTCGCTTTATACATCTGAAATTGCTGGAAATGGTAATATCCTTTCTTTAGGAACAACTTTTATTGCTGGGACTTATGATGTTTGGGCACGCAATGCTTTTGGTTGCGTTATAAATCTTGGTTCAGTAAGTTTCGTACAAGAGAATGGGAACAATCAAATTATAGCAAATGTTACTTTTGGAGTACCCGCAACCAATTTTGCAGAAGGTGAGATTTTGTTAACATTGTATAGAACGACTCTTGATGTTGGAAATAATCCAGTAATAACTTTAGAAAATCAAGTTTTACTTGGAAGTAACGGGCAAGCAATTTTTGAAAATATAGACGTCGGGAGCTATTATCTTAGTTCTTCGATTGTGCATCCAATAAATTACACTGTAGTTTCACATGTTTACTATCAAAATTCCATGACTCACGAAGATGCAACCAACATTTCAGTAACAGAAAACATGATATTTAATGCACATATTCATCATCAACAACTTGAAGGAGGACAAGGCAGCAATACTGGTGGCGGAATTGTAGTTAGTGAAAGCGAAGGCAAATCAATAATTCCCGAACCCGACATGGTTGTAATTTTGCGAAACGATGATGCCAATCAAATTATAGATGTTTGCGTAACAAACCTAAATGGAGAATACAGTTTTGAAACTATACCCGACGATACCAATATCAAAATGTATGTAACCAGTTTTGAGTATCAACAGTGGATTCCTTATACAGTTCATACCACTACTGGACAGGAATATATTGTTAATTTTATTATAGAGGGCAACAGTGTATATCCAGAGGGGGCAACTGGTATTCCGAATTTAGAATTATCAAAATTTGAGTTTAATATTTATCCAAATCCCGCAAAAGATGTTTTATACATTACAAATTGTGTCGAAAATTGTGTGATGAAAATTTATGATATAAATGGGAAACTTGTTCAAACTAATACAGAGTTTACAAACAATGAAATAAGTATTTCAAACCTAGCATCTGGTGCTTATGTCTTAATTCTAACTAGTGAAAGTGGAAAAACTGGCGTTCAGGAATTTGTAAAAGAATAGTTGATTTTTATTTGCATTGCAGAACCTTCAATAGGTTTTGCAGTGCTTTTTAAATTTGCACAGGTTTTAAAATAGAATGAAATAATAGAGTTTATTTAGTGATAGTCAAACAATAAATCAGTCATTTTGACTTGCTATTTTGCTATTTTTATTTGTTGCAAATTAGCAAAGAGTTGAATTGTAGGTCTCGAAAAACAACACAATAACTTCGTCAATTCTGCATCTTTTATTATTTGACAAACCCTAAATTGAAGAGGGAAATAGTCCGATGACTAATAATTTTTACAAGAATAATTTAAAATTTGACTCTGTAGGAACTAATAATCCCTTATTGACACAATGGCGAAATATTACTAATTTGGCAGTTTGGGAGCATTTATTTAAATTTGCAATAGTTTGAAATTGAACTTGTGGATACTTATAGCCATATTACATAAAATGGGAATAATCATAATTTCAACAATCAGTAATTGACGAATGGGAATAGATGAGTTTGACACGCACACATACTTAAGAATATTAGAAATCAGCCCCTTAATAAAAGTGCGAATGTTGTAAGTTTTAAATTAAATTCTGTAATATATGTATGTAGATAAAGGCTTAAATTTGTAATTCACTTATAAAAACATTTACAGATGAAAAGTTTTAGAAATTTGATTTTTTTAGTCATCGTATTTGGAGTTGCATCCTGTAGTCCAAAGTTTTATACTCCTAATACACAAAATGTACCCTTGATTACGGAAAAAGGAGAAACAAACCTAACACTTTCGGGAAATGCCAATCAAGTTGAGTTTCAAGGTGCCTATGGAATTACCAAAAACATTGCTGTAAAAGCAAATGGAGGGCTATTTATACCATCAGACCTTGACAATGGAGATGGAGGATCTGGTAAATTCATTGAACTTGGTGGAGGATACTTTAAGCCAATAACTGAAAATTGGATTTTTGAAGCTTATGGAATTTTTGGTTTTGGAAGCTTTGAAAATCACCTTGTGTCCACTACAAATGACCATCCTCTAACGAATGGCGACATTACTGCCAACATTTTAAGAATAGGAGTTCAACCTAATTTTGGATTTAAATCAAAATATTTTTCTGCTGCAGTGTCTTCAAGAATTGTTAACCTATCTTATAGTAAAATAAAAGGAGATTTGATCTTTGACGATATAAACCAACAAAATTACTTAAAGGATAATTCTTCCAACTTCCTTATAGAGCCTGCATTAACAATAAGAGGTGGATTTGAGAAGATTAAGCTGCAAGTACAATATGGGTATAGTTTGAACCTGTCAAATAGAGATTTTAAGCAGGATAATACGTTCCTGACAGTTGGACTCAACTTTAACTTCAATTAAAAACATAAGAACTCAAGTCATTCTAAAAAAGTGTGAATTTTGCAACTTTCAAATCTAACTATGTAACATATCTACGCACACAAAGGCTTAAATTTGTAATTCATAAATCAAGTAACAATTTAAAACAAAAAAAATGAAAACAAAAATTGGCTTATTAATTTTAACCATCTGTGTGGTAGCATCTGGCTTCTTTCTTGAATCCTGCAAAAAAGAAACAACGGAAACTAATATGATTATAAGGAAGTGGAATTTAGTATCCAAAACAGTATTGGGTTCCGATATTATAACAGATTGCGAAAAGACTTCAAAATGGGATTTTAAATCTGATGACACATATGCTATTACAGATAGTTGTGACAATCTAAAAACAGGAACTTGGACTTTAGCAGAAGATGGTAAAACACTAACATTGGATAATATTACTGCTTATAGCGTTATTGAAAACAGTTTAATTAAGCTCGTAATAGAAATGCAGATAAATGACGTTGGGTTAGTGCGATGGACATTTAACTAACAGATAATTATAAAAACTTAAGGGTTTTGTTTTAACTTTTAGAAAACGTGAAGTTTACTTCACGTTTTCTTTATTTTTACTAAAATAATTATCGAATATTAAATGAATTTGATTAAGAAAGTTATAATTTTGGTTTGAGCAAAACCTAACTTTTTTTATCCGCCAATTAAATATAAAACCTTCCAAACTGATTATTTGATTTTATTTTAACAATCACATTCTCGTTAGTAAATTAATAAATATCCCTTATCTTTGGACTTTCTTAAAGATAAATATATGGTTGATTATCTGCAAATTCCAAACTTTAAACGCTAAAAGCAAATGGAAAATAAAAACAAAATAATTGACAAAGCACTAAATCTCAATGAACTTAGTTTAGAGCAGGGTGAGTATTTGTATTTAAACGCTTCATTAGCTGAATTGATTTTTATAGCAGATCAAATTCGCAAAAAATTACATCCTAATAATATTGTATCATACATAATAGACCGCAATATTAATTTAGCAAATATATGCATATCAAATTGCTTGTTTTGCAACTTCTGCCGTACTCCAAAAAGCAAAGAAGCATATATTCTCACTATGGACGAATATAAGCTAAAGATAGATGAGCTTTATCGTCTTGGTGGCAAACAAATATTATTACAAGGTGGAATTCATCCAGATTTTGATATTAATTTTTACATCACACTTTTCAAAAGTCTAAAACAAAACTATCCAGACCTGAAACTTCATGCTTTAGGACCTCCCGAAATTGTTTTTATTGCAAAAAATGCAGGTTTAAGCATTCAAGAAACTTAGAAAACCTTATTGATGCAGGTTTAGATAGTTTGCCAGGTGCGGGTGCCGAAATTTTGTCCGACCGAGTTAGAAAAATTGTAAGTCCCGTAAAGTGCTCAACAGATGAATGGCTTAATGTTATGAAAATTGCTCATCAATTAGACGTAACCACATCGGCAACTATGATGTTTGGGCACTTAGAAACTATCAGGGAACGAATGGAACATTTTATTAAAATTCGTGAAGTTCAAGCAAAAAAACCCCATGATACTAAAGGTTTTATCTCTTTTACTCTTTGGCCTCTTGCTGGAGAAAGCACACGACTTCTTAAAAAATATAATGCAATTAAACCAGTTGACAGTTGCGAATTTCTTAAAATGCTTGCAATGAGCAGAATTATGCTCCCAAATATTACGAACATTCAAACCAGTTGGCTTACAATGGGTAGCGAGCTTGCTAAAATATGCCTTAATGCAGGAGCAAATGATATGAGCAGTATTATGATAGAAGAAAATGTTGTGTCGCAAGCTGGAAAAAACAATCAATTATCTGAAAAGGAAATGATAAAAACAATTGAAGATGCTGGTTTTATTGCACGGAGAAGAAACCAAGAATACATTTATATTTAAAGAATTAAAACAAAAACATTCATTTTAGGATTTCTTTAATAAATTTGTTGTAAAAGAATATTTGGAAGAATAATGAAAGGGAAAAGCATAAATATTAAAATTGCAGCAAATATTCTTAATGTTTCTGAAGCTACGGTACGTAACTGGATAAAATCAGGTTTATTAGATTCCAAACTAACCGAAGAAAATGTTACATCTGTCAAGTCTTTAATTGAAAACGGAAGTGTTAATCGGTTAAATAAACGTGCCAATAAATCAAAATCTACAAAATCTTTTATCCCATCTGAATATTTAAATGATATAAGTGTACTGAATTATGTGTCCGATATTGTTAATTTATCTAAAAAATATTTTAACAATATTTCAGAAGCGCTTTTTAACTTAGCACTTGGATTTTTGGATAAAAATGAGTTCTTAAATGATGAATTTGTGTTTAGAAGAGATGCAATTAATTGCGTTTTTGATGAATTTAATGAGAACAAATTATTTAAACCCAATAAAATATTTTTAGACCAAATATTAAATCAGATAAGAATATTAAAAAACTCAGAAGTCCAGGATATTCTGGGTTTATTGTACCAGTCATTATTATCTGAAGGGGATAAATCACAAAAAGGAAGTTACTACACACCAACAAAAATTATCGACTCGCTAATAAGCGATTTAAGTAATAATATAAATTCATTTTTAGACCCATGTTGTGGTACAGGAGCATTTATTTTAAGTGCGATAAAAATTAAAAAATTAAACCCACAAAACATTTATGGTTCTGATTTAGACAGAAATGCAGTGTTTCTAACTAAGATTAATATTTTAAATCAATTTAAGGATTACAATGAAGTTCCTAAAATATATCATCTCGAAGCACTTAATGAACTTGCAACTGGACATAATTTATGTGAAACAAATTTTTTAATAGGAAAAATTGATGCAATAGCAAGTAATCCGCCGTGGGGAGCAAGCAAAAACAATTCATCATCATCAAATTATGAAAAAGTACTGAAATCTAAAGAGATTTATTCGATGTTTATTTTAAAAACTCTTGAATTATTAAAAGATGAGGGAGAATTAAATTTTCTTTTACCAGAATCTATACTTAACATAAAAACACATCAAAATATTAGAAGTATTCTTTGTTCAAAAACAAAAATCATATCAATTAAAGAGTATGGTAGAGCTTTTACAGGAGTTTATACTCCCGTGATTTCAATTCATGCAAAAATCACAAAAACCCTTACAAAAAATGATGTCAAAATACACTCGTCAAATAAAACATACACAATAAAACAAGATAGATTTTCTAAAACAAAGTACAATGTTTTTAACATCAAGATAGATACCGAGAGCAAAGTTTTAATTGACAAAATATATTCTTTACCACATCACACTCTAAAAAACAACGCCAAATGGGTTTTGGGTATTGTAACTGGAAACAATAAAAAACACTTACAAAGCATTCGTGAAAAAGGATTAGAGCCAGTTTACCGAGGCAGTGATGTTAAATATTATTGTTTAAAAAGCCCAACAAACTTCATTAAATATGAGCGGGGTATATTTCAGCAAATTGCTAAAGAGGAATTATACAGTGTAAACGAAAAACTGATTTATAAATTTATAAGTAATAAATTAGTTTTTGCTTACGACTCGCAACAATCATTAAGCCTTAACAGTGCCAATATTCTAATTCCAACTATTCCAGATTACAACATCAAAGTAGTTTTAGCATTTTTAAATTCAACAGTATTTCAATACCTCCATAAAATTATGTTTTCTACTCATAAAATATTAAAAAGCAATTTGGAGCAATTGCCTTTCCCAATTATCGATAAATCAACTCAAACCAAAATTACAAACTACGTAGATAAAGCTATCGTCGGAGAGGAAAAAAACATTGAAATAATTGACAATATAATATTTGAGATGTTTTTAATTAATAAGGATGAAAAAATGATTATAAAAAATTACGTTAAATAATGTTTGTAAGAATGCTAAGCTATCTGCGTTATATCTATTCTTAAAACGACATAGGATATAGTTTTATTTACGATTTACTGTTCTTTTATTTTGGAACTTTTACCATCAGCAGATTGCGTTTTCAGCTGTCCCAGTTTTTAGGACAACTCACTACCTTTCGGGTTAAGTTTAGTTTTTAGAGCATTCAAATATTTTCATGGTCTTCGTATGGCAGTCAAAATTTTGATAATATCAATTATAGAAATGAACCTTTCCAACTTGAATAAAGCTATAAAATTTGTTTACATTTGGTTTCTCTATTTTGTATTTTTGTCATGGAATTAGAATAAGAATGGTTCATTTAATATTGACTTGTGGTGTAAGGGCAACACATAAAGCTCTGAGCTTTAAAGTCTTGGTTCGACTCCTTGCAAGTCAACAAAAAAACCGTTAGCTAAATAGTCAACGGCTTTTCTTTTTTATCAAGTTAATTTTTAATAAAATTTTCTGATACCCATTATCTCCCTTACTTCTTTTAAGGTTTTTGCTGCACTTAGACGAGCCTTTTCAGCACCCATTTGGGCAACCTTGCTCAAATACTTATCATTGGAGTAAATGTCTGTAATCCGCTCGGTAATTGGTGCGATAATTTTTATAACATCTTCGGCAAGTTGTTTTTTAAGATCGCCATATCTAATTTCGCAAGTTTTGTATTTTTCTGTAAAATATTCCACAGTATCAGCACTTGACACAATTTTTAATATCGTAAAAAGATTTTTTACCGATTCGGTCATTTCCGAATTTGCAATTGTAGGTCCGCTATCAGTTACGGCACGCATAATTTTTTTGAGGATAGTTTTTTCGTCGTCAGCAAGATAAATCCCGTTTCCTTCTGACTTTCCCATCTTACCTGTCCCGTCGAGCCCAGGAATTTTAATAAGTTCTTTACCAAAATTATAAGCAACTGGTTCCTTAAAATAATCGACACTATACATATTATTAAATCGACGAGCAAACTTACGAGCCATTTCGAGGTTTTGCTCCTGATCTTTTCCTACTGGAACTTTATCGGCATGATGAATTAAAATATCGGCAGCCATTAAAACAGGATATGTTAAAAGACCTGCATTAACATTCTCGGGTTGCTGTCTGGCTTTGTCTTTAAATGATGTTGTACGCTCAAGCTCACCGAGATATGCATTCATATTTAACAACATATACAGTTCTGCAATTTCTGGAACATCGCTTTGAATATATAAAGTTGATAACTCTGGATCAATGCCAGCAGCAAGGTACTCGACAAGAACCTGTTTAACACTTTTATGAAGGTCGCCAGGAGTAGGATGAGTCGTTAAAGAATGATAATCTGCAATAAAAAAATAACAATTTCCAGTATGTTGCATTTTAACAAAGTTTTGCACTGCACCTAGATAATTACCGAGATGTAAATTCCCTGTTGATCTTATTCCGCTTAATACAATTTCGCTCATACTACTATCTAATTTTGTGGCTTTAAAATGCCATTATACTTTTGCTGATCGTTTAAAATACTTATCGCATTTTTAATTTCGGGGTCATTTTTAACCCCATAAATTATACCCCCTTTTTCGTAATAATATTTTACAATAATTTCTTGACTTAACACTTCTTTTATTTCTTCTTTAAACAGCCTAAGGTCTTTATCCTTATCATGTGCGAATTTATTTGTAAGAGTTTCAAATTCTGCTTCGGCTACAGCATAATATTTTTCTTCTTTAGATGATTCTATTAGTTGTTTAAGGGTTTCTTCGGTTTTAGTTTGGTAATCAAAATCCTTATCTTTAATAAATTCCATAAACTTCTCAAAATCGCTATCTGTAAAAACATAACTCTCAGTAGGTGCAATATCTGCATTTTTGAATTTATAATAATTTGCAAAATCAAAAATTATATCTTTCACAATTAGGCTTGATGTTATCATACTAAGTTTTTCGATCTCAATTTCGACATCAGGTTTTACGCCTCCACCGTCAAATACTTTTCGTCCATTTTTTGTCGAAAACTCTGACATAATTGAGTCTGGGATTGCTCCTACGCTACCATCATCGTTGCGATGAGCGTAATCTAAAGCTTGGATACATCTTCCGCTTGGAATATAATATTTTGCAGTTGTAACTTTTAATATGCCGTTGTAACTTAGGTCTCGTGTAGTTTGCACCAATCCTTTACCAAAAGTTCGCTGACCAACTACAACGCCCCTGTCAAGGTCTTGAATGCATCCTGCAACAATTTCAGAGGCTGATGCAGAAGACCTATTTACGATTACCACAAGTTTTATTTCTGTATCTAATGGTTCTGAACTAGCTTTATACTCTTTATCCCATTGAGCTACCTTACCTCTTGTGCTAACAATTAGTTCGCCTTTTTTAACGAAAAGATTACATATTTTAACAGCTTCAATCAAAAGTCCGCCAGGATTACCTCTTAAATCGAGGACTAATGATTTGATATCGTTTTCTTTTTTTAATTTAACAAAAGCGTCTTTAACTTCAGAGGAAGCTGTATTTGTAAAACTACTAAGTGCAATATAACCTGTGTTATCGCCAATAATTCCGTAATATGGTACAGAGTTTCTTTTAATTTCCTTTCTGACGACTTCAATCTCAACAGGCTTATCTTTTCCTAATCGTTCAACATTTAGCATTACTTTAGTATCTGGTTCTCCTCTTAAAAGTTCTGAGACTTCTTCAGAAGACATGTTTTTGACAGATCTCCCATCAATATCTAATATAATATCACCGGCTTCAATGCCTGCGACTGCTGCTGGACTATCTTCATAGGGTTGATAAATAATTGTATATTCTCCACGCTTGCGAATTACCGCACCAATCCCACCGTATTGACCTGTTGTCATGAATTTAATATCTTCAATTTTTGATTCAGGGATATAAACAGTGTATGGATCCAAACTCTTTAGCATTGCATCAATTCCTGTTTTAATTATATCGCCGGGTATAATCGGGTCAACGTAATAAAGGTTTAACTCTTTATAAACAGAATAAAAAATATCTAAATTTTTGACAGTTTCAAAACTATCATCATTAGTTTTTGCGTCTCTACTTAAAGTGAAAGACATCAACAAAAACATAAAAAGTACTAGAAACGTTGCAGTATAACGACTACTTATGTTTATTAATTTATTAGTTTTTTTCATAAATTCAATGAATTTGAATAAATATTTTGTAAAGATAAAACTATTTTATTCTCAATTATATTGTAATCCTCTATCTTATTTGAATAATAAACAAATCCGATGTAAGTTTCAATTTTTTTATCAATACATATTTGTTTCAGTTCTGACAAGTTTAACCTTATCGCTTCTTTGATTCTTCTCTTTATTAAATTACGATCACAAGCTTTATTAACTTGCTTTTTAGGAATAGAAATAAACAACTTAATTCCGCTATGACCAGTATTTTCTTTAAATGAATAAACAATCCTAAGCGGCTCATTAGAAAAGCGCATGCCTTTCTCAAAAAGTTTTTGAATTTCGGATTTGTGTTTTAAAAAATACTTTCTGCTCAAGTTATTATTTTTGTTTTGCAACATAAGGTAAAACCCCAATTATTTTTGAGCCTTTATATATTGTTCAAGAGCAGCAGTCATCGAAGGAGCTTTAACAGCAGGGGCTTTTATATCCAGACGTAAGCTGTGTGTCTCAACAGCTTTTGCAGTAGCGGGTCCAAAAGTTGCAATTTTTGTTCCGTTTTGATGGAATTCTGGGAAATTTTGCAGAAGAGAAGCTACTCCTGCGGGGCTAAAAAACACCAAAATATCATAGTTTACATCTTTAAGATCCGACAAATCGGCACTAACTGTCCGGTAGAGAATAGCTTTAGTAAATTCGATATTAGCCTTTGTAAGTTTACTGGGTATTTCCTGCTTATGAATATCACTTAAAGGGACAACAAATTTTTCATCCGGATTTTTTTTAATTAGTTCTAACAAGTCATCAAAAGTACCATTCCCATAAAAAATCTTTCTTTTACGATACACTACATATTTTTGCAAATAAAATGCAATAGATTCTGATATGCAGAAATATTTCCAAGCATCATTAACCGTTACTTTCATTTCTTCGCATACTCTAAAAAAATGATCTACCGCAGTTCTACTATTAAAAATAACAGCAGAATGTTGAGCTACATCAACTTTAGAACACCTAAATTCCTTTGTTGAAACGCCTTCAACTTGAATAAAAGGTCGAAAATCAATTTTTAGATTATATTTTTTTGCCAAGTCAAAATAAGGAGATTTTTCGGTCTCTGGTTTAGGTTGTGAAACAAGAATGCTTTTAATCTTCATTCTCAAATTTTTTTTAAGTTAACGAATTTATTTAAAGATTACCCAATAATCTAATTAATACTATTATAGGTAATATTTCAAAAATGCAAAAGTACAAAATAGAGTAATGATTAAAAAATTTAATTTTAAAAGATTGTCTAAAGAATCCAATTGTATTATAACTAAACCATAAACCTGCTAGTAGTATAATTAGATATATCAATACATTAAGCAAAATTCCTCCAACAAATGGGATAAGTATAAAAATAGGGAAAACGATAAGTCCTAACAAACTCATTGAATGGAAAAAACCATTCAAATATACCTTCATTTGCTCCTGCATATCAAATAGCCAAGCAAAATAATTATATATCAGTATTTTAAGAAACAAAATAGAAACAACAGCAACAATAATTACTAGAAAAACTAGTATTGTTTGAGGATCAGATAGAATAATGGTATTATGCGGATAATATCTGTAAGATGCATATATAGAGCTACT
>JAQVPT010000242.1 GCA_028701945.1 Bacteroidales bacterium | reverse complement strand
AAACTAATTCCGAAGATAGCATAATTTTCTTTGATTAAACTATTTTCGAGCGTTCCTCGCTGTCCAAGTTCCAACGAAATATTAAATGAAGTTTTAGAACGTTTCATTGGTAGTCCTAAACCAAAACTTATGCCAAAGTCATTTATCGGAGTTTCTCCGCTAGCTAATTTAAAATAGTTTTGATTATAATGAACACCTCCCCTATAAGCCACACCTTTCCAATAACTAAAAATACTACCCCTAATACCACTAGGAATATACTCTACTCCCAATGACATGAAACTTGAATTACTAAGCCTATCAGACTGTCCAAAAAACTGAGCATTTGCCCAACTTTGCATTGTATAATCAAATCCAAGATACAATTTATCATTGTGTTGATACCCCAGACCAAATCCAATATTTTGAGGTAAACTTACAAAACCTTTTTCGTCATCAGCCTGAAAGACAGTATCTACAACTGCAGAACTACTTGATAATGTATGATAAACAATACTAGTACGAACTGCCCGGAGATCAGAATTTAAGCCATAAACAGCACCTATCGAAAGAGCATTTGTATTATTGATTTTATAAATATATTTTAGACCCGCGTCAAAAGTAAAATCACTGATTTGAATAGTATTTTGCTCAAAAACATTTAAATAAGCTCCAGACTCGTCATTAAAAACGATTCCGCTAGACTGATAAATTTTCCCAAACAAATAAGACGCTGTTATACCAAAATAGAAATTCTCAAATGGATTGAAAGCGTTTGTAAGAAACACTCTATTAACTCCGCCATCACCAGCGAATAAATAGTTTTTATCAACACCAAGCAAAGTATCATTTGAACTTATTGAGTATCCGACATCGCTAAAAGGCAATACTCCAGCGGCAGCTTTCCACCATTTTGTAACAGCAAAACCGAAATTGATATGCGATAAGTGAAAATCGGACTTTACCTGTGAATACTCTTCTGGATCCGATACTTGAAACACTCTTGCACCACCATTAAGACCGAAATCGAAAATAAAAGTAAGGGAGTCTATTTCGCCAATTGCTGCTGGATTACTATAATTTATACCACTGCTATAAGGCAGAGTATAAGATAATCCGCCCATTGAATTATTTCTCGTTATTGTTGAACGAGTAATATCACCCACTCCATATCTAGTATAAGGAGAGCCAACCCTACCTTGTGCAAACACTGCAAGACCGATGCTCAGAAGAAATAACACACTTGTTAATTTTTTATACATTTAGCTTTAAAATTTTATTTAGTCCAAACACTGTAAGATTTGGCACGACAAAAATGCGATTTTTTATTAAACTATCAAAGAAAAAGCTATCGCCACCCGTAAAAACTACTAATAAATTGTTAAATTTATCATTAAATGCAGAAATTACGCCATCAACTTCGTTCATTATGCCATTTTGAACTCCAAGAATAATAGCTTCATTTGTTGTTTTGCCATAAACACCATTCAGTTTTTTGTTAATACCTAATAACGGAAGTTTTCCAGTAAAATTATGTAATGACTTAAATCTTGTAAAAATACCTGGAGAGATTGTTCCGCCCAAATATTTATTATCGGCTGTAAGTATATCATAAGTTATAGCCGTCCCAACATCAATCACCAGTATATTTTCATTGGGATATAGTACAGAAGCACCACACACAGCAGCGAGCCTATCCTGCCCTAAAGTTTGAGGAGTTTCATACAACAACTCAACTGGCAACTTAAGATTTGCATTCATTTGCAAAATATTTATAGTCCTTTTAAGTTCGACAATAAAATCTTTATCATCTCCACGAACAGACGAAACTATTGCATTCTCAAGTTCATACCTACTAATTATATGAATTATATCTGACAAGAATATATCATAATCTTCCACAATTGATTGATGCAAAATAGTTTGCTCATCGAAAACAAAAAATTTCAATGCAGTATTACCAAGGTCAATTATTAAATTCGCCATCTAAGATATTATTCGATGCAAAAGTAAAATAATAATACTGATTTTCATAAGTTAAAATTCATGTAATATAATTTTAACTAAAAGCCTCAAAAAAGTAGTTTCTAAAAAAAGACAACTCAATCAAAACAAATATTTATCGAAATTAATACTCAGCTATCTACTTTCTGCATCAAAATAGACACTATCAAATTAACAGTTTTGCGACAACTTAAAATATTTTTTTTCGATTGTTAAACCTCCTTAATCATGTATTCTCAATATTTTCCTCAACCAATTTCACAATCTTAAAGCAAAAACTTTAATTATTTTAATCTGATTGATTATAAATAATATTTATTTGTTATCTTCGCAGCCTAAAAATTAAACAAAAAATAATAAATTTAAAAGCATAAAGTAATGGCAGTATTACAAAAGATTAGAAACAAAGGAGGGGTTCTGGTTATTATTTTTGTGGGAGTCGCACTTTTCCTATTTATCATTGACCCTTCAACTTTCCAGCAATTATTCTCTAAAAACGAGACAAATATTGCAAAAATAAACGGAGAAAAAGTTGAATACTCTGATTTTCAAAAATTTTATGACCAACATCGTGAATTTTTATTAGTGGCACAACGTAAATCAAGTCTTGATACTGAAGATGATAATAGTATCAGAGAGCAAGCGTGGAATGATATTCTACAAGATTATCTATTGAAGCCAGCATACGAAGAAGTAGGTTTATCGGTAAGCGATGAAGAGTTAGAAGACCTTTTATATGGTTCTAACATTCATAATATCATTTTACAAAACTTCACTGACAATCAAACTGGAAGGGTCGATACAGCAAATATCAGATCGTTTTTCGAACGTGCGGGAGAAGACCCAAGTTACCAGATAATTGCCAATTATTGGAAATTCGTTATAAAAAGAGACCACGTCAGAACAAAGTATAACAACATGATTGCAAAAGGATTTTACACTCCGACTGTTTTTGCTAAAATGGATTATCAAGATAAGAACAATATGTTCGATTTTGAATATGTTTTTAGAGCATATAAAGAAATACCTGACGAAAATATTAAAATAAGTGAGGCCGACTTCAAAGCATATTATGACGAGCACCAATACATGTTTGTTGAAGAAAGTAAAAGTCGCGATATCGAATACGTTGTTTTTGAAGTTAAGCCATCTGCCGAAGATACAGCAACAATTAAGACAGATATTGAAGAAATGTATGTTGAATTTAATGCTCTAGAAAGCGGATATATGGATTATGCATCGAGATACAACGAAATCCCAATGCAACAACGATTTATCTCACAAAATGACCTACCCAATGGACTTAATCCTGAGTTTTTTGATGGAGAAATTGGATCAACTTCTGAGATAATTTTATTTGATAACATGTTTTATTTCACCAGAATTGCCGAAGTTGCTCAAAGACCCGACTCAGTTAACGCAAGTCATATATTACTCATACCTAATGATACTGTTACACTTGAACAATGTTATGCAAAAGCCGATAGCTTAAAAGCTTTAGCCGAAGCAGGCGAAGAATTTGCAATTTTAGCTCTTATGAATTCAGAAGATTCTGGTTCACAACAACAAGGTGGAAGTTTGGGATGGTTTACTGATGGCATGATGGTACCAGCTTTTAATGAAGCTAGCTTTACTGGCAAAACTGATGACATAAGTATTGTTGAATCTCAATTCGGCGTACACATCGTCAAAATTAACGAACAAAGCGAATATAGCAGAAAAATAAAACTAGCAACAGTTGCGAAAGAGATAAGATTCTCTGACAGAACATCTAACTACTACTTTTCAAAATCAAGCAATTTTAGTGCAGACAACAATACTAGCAAATCGTTTGATGACGCCGTAATCGCAGAACGCTTAACAAAAAGAGTCGCTGACAAACTTAGCGAATTAGATAATAAAATCCCTGGAATTGAAAATGCACGTGATATCGTACGTTGGGTTTATAGAGACGAGGCTCAAGTTGGAGACATTTCAACAGTTTTCCATTTTACTGACAAATTTATTGTTGTAAAAATAGCTGCAATAAGAGAAAAAGGTGTTGCCCCTCTAGAAAATGTTAAAGACATAATCGAACCTATCGTTCTAAATAATCTAAAATCCGAACAACTAATTGCTGAACTAAATAAAGACATATCTTCAAACATGAGCATTGGAGCTATAAGCGAAAAGTATGGTAAAACACTAGACACAATAACTAATATTAGCTTTTCATCTTTTTCTTTACCTGGTGTAGGTATTGAACCAAATGTTAATGCAGTAGTTAGCACTATTGAGCCAAACAAAATCTCTCAACCTATTAAAGGGAATAATGGAGTTTTTGTTGTTAAAGTTATCAATAAAATTGTCGCTCCTGAAAAAACCGATTTTACACAAGAAAAACTTAGTCTTATGAGAAATCAAGCTTCACAGGTTTACAGATTATTTGAAGCTTTAGAAAAGAAAGCGAATATTGAAGATAATAGAGCTAGATATTTTTAAAATAAAAATATAATTATAAATATAAAAGCGATGAAGTTAATTTGTCGCTTTTTTTATTTGTAATAATCAATAACAAATTCTTAATTGTTTAACTGGATTTGATATAACATGTAAAAAATATTAACCGCAAAGGAAAAGGGAAACGCAAAGAACGGCAGAGGGAAAGGAACCGCAAAGGAAAAAGGAAAAGGGAAAAGGAAACGCAAAGGAAAAGTAAAACCGCAAGAGGCACAAGGGAAAAGGAAAACGCAAGGTTCGCAAGGAAAAGAGAAAGGAAAACGCAAAAGGACGCAAGGGAAAGAGAAAAGAGAACCACAAAGGGCACAAGGGAAAAGATAAAAGAAAACGCAAGGTTCGCAAGGAAAAGAGGAAAAGGGAAACGCAAGGTTCGCAAGGAAAAGAGGAAAAGGGAAACGCAAAGGGACGCAAGGGAAAGAGACTCACGCAAAGTCGCAAAGACTCAAAGAAAGGAAAAACTCTCTGGCTCTCTGCGTTAAATCATTAATCTGCGTAATCTGTGGTTAACAAATTAGCCACCAAAGCTCTAAGAAAAAAAGCTCATACCACATTAAAATAAGCTATGCCCACACAGTTTAATAATTTAGTAACAAAAGTAAAACAGCGGCAGTCAGTGAAGAATTATCATTAACGGTCTTATTCATACCATAAGAAGGCAAAGGTTTGTTTTGGGAGTCTCTAATTACGGTTTCTAGCAATATGTCAAGTAATTGATTAGCTTCTTCCTCAAATTTATAAAGTTTTAAACCAGAAATTAAAAAATAGTAATATGAGATGTCAAAATCGCCAGATTCAAACTTTTGTTTATATGTGCCGTCTGCTATCTCAACATTAATTTTTTGTGCATAAAAACTAGCAACATCCAATGCTGCTAAACCAGACCATAAGGCATAACCTATGACATCATCTGCCATAAGCTTTTGACCATTTTCAATATCAATATTAACAAACCCTGGGGTATCAACATCAAAAAAGTAAGAATTAAAATATAACCGAATAGAATCCATTTGCATCTGATACATTCTCGCATCATCGAGATATCCTAATGAAGTTGCTATTTTATTAAGACAATATTTTTCCGAAAACAACATCGCATTTATATCAACACGTTCAAGTCCAGAATTATCCTCGCACCACAAATTTTCATCTACATTTCGATT